>NZ_JBFRTN010000044.1:0-138 GCF_041474095.1 Vibrio sp. 10N.222.54.A3 | reverse complement strand
TCAGCAGTGCGACCGTCGCCATCGATGAAACCGACAGAGCGGTAACCACCTCAGGCACCCTAACCAGTATCGACGTGGATAACCCAGACAATGCGTTCACACCCGATTCCATTTCCGGTACCAACGGTGACCTGACTA
>NZ_JBFRTN010000043.1:0-2165 GCF_041474095.1 Vibrio sp. 10N.222.54.A3 | reverse complement strand
TGTCCGTGCGACCTGAGGTCGTATGAAGCGTTGTTCACCGCTTAACGAGTGAACCATCTGTATCACCAGATGAACCTACGAGCCTGAATAAAGCAGCGGCTCGGACAATGTAACGAAACTTGGCCTTGGGCTGAGTGGGAAAAGAATCGTGAGAGGACGTTCCTCCTGAAAACCACAATTCGGGTAAGTGCTAGGTAGTCAGTATGATGAACGTATGTGAATCCATTCAAGGTGCGTTATATGATGAAGCAGCGGAAGTGGTTAATACGCTGTGGCCAAAAGGCAATGAGAGTTGGAAAGAGGTTGGACAGTACTTTTTCGTGGTCACTGCACTCTCCGCACTATAGTGGGCATCTAACCTGACACTTTACGCAACATACGGAACAGGGTAAGCCTGTATCACTCCCTTTGGGAAAGCCTTTGTGGCCGATAGTGATGCAGGTATAGGAGGTCGGAAAAAGCGAAGGCTGCATTGTAATGATGCAGATACAGACTTATGTCTGATCACGAAAGTGAGCCCACTTCCGACTGGTCTCCCATTGCGAGAGAATTTGAAGAACTTTATTCAAGGAGAAAAGCAAATGGTGATCTCGAAAGAGATTAGTGCATCTTCTGACGACGATCAATGGCAGTCCATCGACTGGAAATCCGTTGAAGCACACGTATTGAAGCTTCAAATGCGTATCGCAAAAGCAACGAGAGAAAAGAAACACAGTAAGGTGAAGTCCTTACAGTGGCTCTTGACTCATTCTCGCTCAGCCAAGCTTCTTGCGGTTAAGCGAGTCTCTCAGAATAAAGGCAGTAAAACGTCTGGAATAGACGGTGTCATCTGGAACACAGATGTACGCCGTATGACAGCAGTCAATCAACTGAGCCGCAAGGCTTACTCTGCAAAACCACTCAAACGTATCTACATCCCCAAAAAAAACGGTAAGCTCAGGCCATTGGGTATTCCATGCATGATTGATAGAGCGCAACAAGCCCTCCACCTTCTAGCATTAGAACCAGTGTCCGAAACGCTTGCCGACCTCAATAGCTATGGGTTTAGGCCAAACCGCAGTGCGGCTGACGCCGTCAGTCAGTGTTTCAAATGTTTGGCTCTAAAGCGATCAGCGAAATGGGTTCTTGAGGGAGATATTAAGGCTTGCTTCGACAAAATCGGGCATCAATGGCTTATCGACAATATCACGGTTGATAAACGTATGTTAGAGCAATGGTTAAAGTCTGGCTATGTGGATAAGGGTCTGTTCTATGATACCGATGAGGGCACACCTCAAGGTGGAATAATATCTCCAACCTTGATGCTAATGACTCTCGCGGGAATAGAGCAACAAATAAAATCTACAGCTCTGAAAATGGGTGCTAGGGCCAACTTTATTGGTTATGCGGATGATTTCGTGATCACCTGCTCTTCAAAGGAAGTGCTAGTGAACGATATCAAACCGTTGATTGCTGACTTTCTGGCAGAAAGAGGGTTAACCCTCTCCGAAGAGAAAACGAAGGTCACTCATATTGATGATGGCTTTGACTTTCTGGGTTTCAATCACAGGAAGTACAAAGGGAAATTGCTCATTAAACCGAGCAAATCTAACACGCTGTTATTCCTTAGAAATCTACGTGAACTTATTAAAAAGCACGCAACCATCCCTGTTAACGATCTAATCAAGTTGATAAATCCGAAACTTAGAGGGTGGGCGAATTACTATCGCCACTGTGTTGCTAAACAAGTATTCGGGTATGTCGGCCACAAACTATTCCAAGCGTTATGGCACTGGGCAGTTAGACGTCATCCAACCAAGTCCAAAGACTGGATTGTTCATAAGTATTTTCTCAATCGTAAAGGCCAGTGGCAATTTCACGGTTGGCAGAAAATCATGGACATGGACTGTCACTTCAATCTGTTCCAAATAGCTAAAGTGCCCATCGAGCGACACGTAAAAATCAGGAATGCGGCGACCCCTTTTGACCCTCAATACCAAAAATATTTGGTGAAGAGAAGATCTAAAAGGCTAGCTCGTAACTCTTGGAAAGAGCCTGTCCCGACTGCGTTATAAGTTGCTGGGTATCAATGATGCCTTAGTTGAGGCTTGAGCCGTATGCAGTGAAAGTTGCACGTACGGTTCTTAGAGGGGCGGCACTTGGTAACAAGTGTCGTCTACTCGACA
>NZ_JBFRTN010000042.1:0-144996 GCF_041474095.1 Vibrio sp. 10N.222.54.A3 | reverse complement strand
GTATCTCGTATCTCGTATCGCAGATACAAAAAAGCCTCGCTATAGCTATATAGCGAGGCTTTGGAATTTTTATGCGCCCTTAAAATAGGGAGCGTTAACGTAAGGTCTGAATTACTTCAGCATACCTTCGTTAGCGTTCTCACGAACGTGCTTAAGAATAGACTTAACACCACGTGCGCTTGAAGCAACAACATTACCAGAAGTCATGTAATCAGTACCGCCAGCAAAGTCAGTCATGATAGCACCAGCTTCACGAGCGATTAGATCGCCAGCTGCTAGATCCCATGGCTTAAGGCCAAGTTCTAGGTAACCATCAACACGGCCAGCTGCTAGGTAACATAGGTCAAGAGCAGGAGAACCTGTACGACGGAAATCAGCACAGTCGATGAATAGACCAGAGATGATCTTCATGAAAGATTCAGAGTGTTGTTTTTGCTTGAATGGAAAACCAGTCGCTAGAACAGTACCTTGAAGGTCTTTTAGTTGAGTAACACGCATACGAGCGTTGTTAAGTTGAGCGCCAGCGCCACGTTGAGCTGTGAATAGCTCGTTTAGCATTGGGTCATAAACACAAGCAACTTCTGTACGACCGTTCATGCGAACAGCGATAGATACAGAGAAGTGAGGGAAACCTTTTACAAAGTTGTTGGTGCCATCCAGTGGGTCAACGATCCATTGTACATCAGAGTCTTTACCTTCAGTCAGGCCTTTCTCTTCAGAAATAATGCTGTGCTCTGGGTAAGATGCTTTGATTGTCTCAATGATCATGTACTCAGCTTCTTGAGCAATGTTAGTAACGTAATCGTTGTTACCTTTTAGAGACGATTCGATCTTATCAGTTGTTTCTAGAGATTTAGCAATATGGTTGCCAGCTTTACGCGCAGCGCGTATCGCAATGTTTAGCATTGGATGCATATGGTTTTTCCCACAAGATGTTAAAGAACAATTTAAAGCGGCGGCGAGTATACCAAAGTTTTACCAAAAGGGAAGTGGTTATTTTTTGAACTCTTGGTTTCACATTACGCGAAGGGTCTGACCATTTTACTTTGCTATGTGTTAATATCTCGCGATTATTTTTAAAGTGGTGTCATATAGCATGTTAGACAATGTAAAAGTCGTTCTGGTTGGTACGTCTCATTCGGGAAATATCGGATCAGCAGCTCGCGCAATGAAAGTGATGGGTTTGAGTCAATTAGTTCTTGTAGACCCTCAATGTGAAGTTGACGAGCAGACCTTAGCACTGGCTGCGGGTGCAGGTGACATCGCAGAAAACGCGACCATCGTTTCTACATTAGACGAAGCCGTAAAAGACTGTGGTTTGGTGGTTGGTTCGAGTGCACGTTCACGTACGCTTGAATGGCCAATGCTTGAGCCTCGTGAGTGTGGACAAAAATTTGCGATTGAAGGTCAAAAGCACCCAGTCGCATTAGTGTTCGGCCGTGAACGTACTGGCTTGACTAACGATGAGCTTCAGAAGTGCCACTTCCATGTATGTATCCCAGCTAACCCTGAATACAGCTCGCTAAACCTAGCAATGGCAGTGCAGACTCTGAGCTACGAAGTGCGTGTAGCTCACCTTGATATGGTCGCTAGCCAATATCAGCCACAGCAACAAGATGAGTACCCTCGTCACGAAGAACTAGAAATGTTCTATGAGCACCTTGAAAAAGTGATCATTGATACCCAATTTATCTCTAAGGATAAGCCAGGTCAGGTGATGAATAAACTACGTCGTCTGTTCAGTCGAGCTCGTCCAGAGTTGCAAGAGATCAACACTCTACGCGGCATTTTGACTTCAATTGAGAAGAGCAAAAACGACAAATAAAAACCACACAAACTCTAAGGGTTAATACTTGACTAAAATAGTCAGCTAAATACTTGACCAATTTAGTCAGGTATGGGAAGATTCCAACCACATAAACAATGTGGATTCGGTGTGATATGAAACTTACATCTAAAGGAAGATATGCGGTAACAGCTATGCTAGATGTAGCACTGCATTCGCAAAAAAGCCCAGTTCCTCTGGCTGATATTTCAGAGCGACAGGGCATCTCATTATCTTACTTAGAACAGCTATTTTCTAAGTTACGTAAAGCTGGCTTAGTTGCTAGTGTTCGTGGTCCTGGCGGTGGTTACCGTTTAGGTGCTGAAGCGAGCGACATCGCTGTCGGAACTGTAATTGCTGCAGTAGACGAATCAGTTGATGCAACTAAGTGTCACGGTCGAGCAGATTGCCAAGGTGGTAGTCGTTGTTTAACTCACACTCTTTGGCGTGATTTAAGCTCCCGAATCAGCAGCTTCTTAAATGACATTACGCTCGGTGAGCTAATGAAAGATAACGAAGTTTTAGAGATTTCTGATCGTCAAGATATCGATCTTGCGGTTAATAATGGTTTTGCACATAAAAATACGAGCACTACAACGATTAGTGCAGCACCTCACGGTGTTAATGCCCGCTCTTAGCGGTCAGTTTTTACATTGGAGTAGAAAATGAAACTGCCTATTTACTTTGACTATTCAGCTACATGCCCAGTCGATCCACGTGTTGCTGAAAAAATGGTTCAGTGCATGACGATGGACGGTAACTTCGGTAACCCTGCATCTCGTTCACACCGTTACGGCTGGCAGGCAGAAGAATCAGTAGATAATGCTCGTGAGCAAATTGCCGATCTACTAAATGCAGACCCACGTGAGATTGTTTTCACGTCAGGTGCTACAGAGTCAGATAACCTTGCCATCAAAGGTGCAGCGCACTTTTACGAGAAGAAAGGTAAGCACGTAATCACGTGCAAAACAGAACACAAAGCGGTTCTTGATCCATGTCGCCAACTAGAGCGTGAAGGTTTTGAGGTGACATACCTTGAGCCAGAAGCTAACGGCATCATCGATCTAGACAAGCTACAAGCTGCAATGCGTGAAGATACTGTTCTAGTTTCTATCATGCACGTAAACAACGAGATTGGTGTAATCCAAGATATCTCTGCAATCGGCGAATTATGTCGTTCACGCAAGATCATCTTCCACGTTGATGCGGCACAGTCTGCGGGTAAAATCCCACTAGACGTAAAAGAGATGAAAGTTGACCTTATCTCTATGTCTGCACACAAAGCATACGGCCCTAAAGGCATCGGCGCTTTGTACGTTCGTCGTAAGCCACGTATTCGCCTAGAAGCGCAAATGCACGGTGGCGGTCATGAACGTGGTTTCCGTTCTGGTACTCTTGCTACTCACCAAATCGTGGGTATGGGCGAAGCTTTTGCCATCGCTAAACAAGACATGCAGAAAGATTACGATCACGCACTAGCACTTCGTGAGCGCCTATTGAAAGGTGTTCAAGATCTAGAAGCGGTAACCGTAAACGGCGACCTAGACCAACGTGTACCACACAACCTAAACGTGAGCTTCGCTTTCGTTGAAGGTGAGTCTCTGCTTATGTCTCTAAAAGACCTAGCGGTATCATCAGGTTCTGCATGTACATCAGCAAGCCTAGAACCTTCATACGTTTTACGCGCTCTTGGCTTAAACGATGAACTGGCACACAGCTCAGTACGTTTCTCATTCGGCCGTTTCACAACGGAAGAAGAAATCGACTACGCGATTGCACAAATTCGTGTAGCGGTAAACAAATTACGCGACATGTCTCCTCTATGGGATATGTATAAAGAAGGGATTGATTTGAACACTGTTGAGTGGGCTCATCACTAATCTCACGGAAATAGAGGATTCGAGGTAACTATCATGGCATATAGCGAAAAAGTAATTGATCACTACGAAAACCCACGTAACGTAGGTTCGTTTGATAAAGAAGACCCAAGTGTAGGTAGCGGCATGGTTGGCGCACCAGCTTGTGGTGACGTAATGAAACTTCAAATCAAGGTAACGCCAGAAGGCATTATCGAAGATGCAAAATTCAAAACTTACGGCTGCGGTAGCGCAATCGCGTCTAGCTCACTAGTAACTGAGTGGGTTAAAGGTAAAAGTATTGATGAAGCGGCTGCTATCAAAAACTCTGAAATCGCAGAAGAGCTAGAGTTGCCACCAGTGAAAGTTCACTGTTCAATTCTTGCTGAAGATGCAATCAAAGCAGCAGTTGCGGATTACAAAAAGAAGCGTTAATCGTTTCATTAAGTAATCACAAAAAATAAGCAATATTTGGGAGCATCCTTTGTGCTCCCCCTGAGTTCTCAATTTATATAAAACACAAGGTTGTAGTATGGCCATCACCATGACAGATACGGCAGCAAGCCGAGTTCAAGCTTTCCTAGATAACCGAGGTAAAGGTATCGGGTTGCGCTTAGCGGTAAAAACTACTGGCTGTTCGGGTATGGCGTATGTACTGGAATTCGTTGACGAGCTTAACGAAGAAGACGAAGTGTTTGAGCATTCAGGTGTTAAGGTCATCATTGATCCAAAGAGCCTAGTTTACCTAGACGGTACTGAGCTTGATTACGTAAAAGAAGGCCTAAACGAAGGTTTTGAATTCAACAACCCTAACGCGAAAGGCGAATGTGGTTGTGGTGAGAGCTTCAACGTATAAACGCTTCAATCGTTGAGCGTTTATAGTGACCGAAGAATAAAATTAGGCTCTGATTGAAGAGCCTAAACTTAGGACCACCGTTACATGAATCATTTCGAATTATTTGGGCTACCACTTCAGTTTCAACTGGATGGTAGCCTTCTTTCTTCTCAGTTTAGAGATCTGCAACGCCAATTCCACCCTGATAAATTTGCCACAGCTTCTGAGCGTGATCGCCTATTAGCCGTGCAAAAAGCTGCGCAAATCAATGATGCGTATCAGGTATTGAAGAATCCAATCAGCCGAGCTGAATACCTGTTAGTGCAACATGGTGAGGATATTCGTGGTGAGCAGCAGACTCTGCAAGATCCTATGTTCCTGATGGAGCAAATGGAATTGCGCGAAGAGCTTGAAGAGATCGCCGACAGTTCTGATCCTGAAGATGCTTTGTTTGCATTTGAAGGAAAGGTTAGCAAAATGTATAAACAACAATTAAGCGCTATCCAACAAGAACTAGACAGTGAGGCTTGGTTAGAAGCTGCAGACCGAGTAAGAAAGCTTAAGTTTATTGCAAAATTAAAGAATGAAATCGAGTTAGTTGAAGATCGTCTGATCGGCTAGTTCGTATAACAAGGACACATCCATGGCACTACTTCAGATTGCAGAACCAGGGCAAAGCGCCGCTCCTCACCAGCACAAGCTTGCTGTGGGTATTGATTTAGGTACAACAAACTCATTGGTTGCGGCAGTGCGCAGTGGTGAGGCGAGCACACTGGTTGATCAACAAGGTCGCAGTATTCTTCCTTCCGTTGTTCACTATACGTCAGAGTCGTACACGACTGGTGATGAAGCTCGTGCAAATGCACAGACTGATCCTAAAAATACCATTATCTCAGTTAAGCGACTAATCGGTCGTTCACTGTCAGATATTCAACAGCGATACCCATCTCTGCCATATCAATTTGAAGAAAGTGATAATGGTTTGCCTGTGATTCGCACTGAGCAAGGTAACAAGAACCCAATTCAAGTATCTGCAGACATTCTGCGAGCGCTAGGTCAACGTGCTGAGTCAACACTCGGTGGTGAGCTTTCTGGTGCTGTTATTACCGTTCCTGCTTACTTTGATGATGCACAGCGTGCTGGTACGAAAGACGCAGCGCAACTTGCTGGTCTTCACGTGTTACGTCTTCTTAATGAACCGACTGCCGCTGCGATTGCTTACGGCTTGGATTCTGGTAAAGAAGGAGTAATTGCTGTTTATGACTTAGGTGGTGGTACGTTTGATATCTCTATCCTACGCCTATCGAAAGGTGTCTTCGAAGTTTTAGCAACAGGTGGTGACTCTGCATTAGGCGGCGACGACTTTGACCATTTAGTTGCGGATCATTTCCAAGAACAAATGGGCTTATCAGAGCTAACAGCAGAACAGAATCGTATTCTTCTAGACGCCGCAACAGAAGCGAAGATTGGCTTATCTGAAGCGGAAAGCGTTGATGTTGACGTACTCGATTGGTCTGGTTCATTAACTCGTGAAGAGTTTGAAGAGATCATCAAACCGCTCGTTAAGAAAACACTGCTTTCATGCCGTCGCGCACTAAAAGATGCGGAAGTAGACGCGGATGAAGTACTAGAAGTTGTGATGGTCGGCGGTTCAACTCGCACATTACTTGTACGTGAAATGGTCGGTGACTTCTTTGGTCGTACGCCACTAACCAGCATTAACCCTGATGAAGTTGTTGCGATTGGTGCATCAATTCAAGCGGATATCTTAGTCGGTAATAAGCCTGACTCAGAAATGCTACTACTGGACGTTATCCCACTTTCCTTAGGTATCGAAACTATGGGTGGCTTGGTCGAAAAGATCATCCCTCGTAACACCACGATCCCAGTTGCTCGCGCACAAGAATTTACCACGTTCAAAGACGGTCAAACTGCAATGACAGTACACACCGTGCAAGGCGAGCGTGAGATGGTTGACGACTGCCGTTCACTGGCTCGATTTGCTTTGAAAGGCATCCCGCCGATGACTGCAGGTGCTGCTCATATTCGTGTTACTTACCAAGTGGATGCTGATGGCCTGCTATCGGTTACCGCAATGGAGAAGAGCACTGGCGTTCAAGCTGAAATCCAAGTTAAGCCTTCTTACGGTCTAAGCGACAACGAAGTGGCTAGCATGCTGAAAGATTCGATGACGTTTGCAAAAGAAGACATGCAAGCGCGTGCTCTTGCTGAGCAACGCGTAGAAGCGGATCGCGTTATCGAAGGCCTTATCGCTGCAATGCAAGCCGACGGTGACGAGCTACTTGATGAGCAAGGCAAACAACAACTTGTTCAAGCGATTGAAGCACTGATTGAAGTGCGTAATGGCGACAACGCTGATGCTATTGAACTAGAAATTAAGAATACCGACAAAGCGAGCCAAGACTTTGCTTCTAGTCGTATGGATAAATCAATTCGTGCTGCACTGTCAGGTCAGTCAGTCGATAATATTTAATAGTTAGAGAATAGATAAACATGCCAAAGATTATTGTTTTACCTCACGAAGATCTATGTCCAGAAGGCGCTGTTTTAGAAGCAAAAACTGGTGAGACGGTTCTTGATGTTGCACTGAAGGCCGGTATTGGTATTGAACACGCATGTGAGAAATCGTGCGCATGTACAACATGTCACGTTGTGATTCGTGAAGGTTTTGATTCTTTAGAGGAGAGTGATGATCTAGAAGACGACATGCTAGATAAAGCATGGGGCTTAGAGATGGAATCTCGCTTGGGTTGCCAAGCTAAAGTGGCTGATACGGATCTTGTTGTAGAGATTCCAAAGTACACGTTGAACCTGGCTTCTGAAGACCATTAAGAACCTGTTTTCAGTCATGGCTAATACAGCGATGACTGAGAGAGTTATTGCTTAGACAAACATACTAAGAAAACTGGCCTAGAATATAGATCATAAAGGTGACAGAGCGTCGCTAATAAATATAAGGAAGTGTTATGAGCTTGAAGTGGATTGATTCGCGAGACATCGCAATTGAGCTATGTGATTTGTACCCTGATACTGATCCTAAAACGGTACGTTTTACCGATCTGCATCAATGGGTGCTAGACCTTGAAGAGTTTGATGACGAGCCTAACCACTCGAATGAGAAAATCTTAGAGGCTATTATTTTGTGCTGGATGGATGAGATGGATTAATCCTCTTATCTGATGATTTGGTCGCGGGTTGGCATCAGTCCAATATAAAACGCAGCCAAGTTAACAATTCTTACTAAAAAAAGCGGACCTTATGGTCCGTTTTTTTATCAAAATGACATTTTCCTCCTACATAATGCTAACATCAGTGCGCTAATAAAAAATAATCAGAATCACACACTCACAGTGGTTCATGACAAGGAGAAATCATGTCTACACAGATGTCAGTATTTTTAAGTCAAGAAGCTGCCCAGCCTCAGTGGGGAGCAAGAGCTATTTTATCGTTCTCAGAAGCGGGAGCGACAATTCACATTGGTGAAGGACACGATCTAGGCGCAGTTCAACGTGCGGGTCGTACGCTTGACGGACAAGGTATCGCATTCGTTTCACTTCGTGGTGAAGGTTGGGATCTAGAAAGCGTTTGGGCTTTCTACCAAGGCTACCGTGGACCAAAGAAAAAGAATGCATTGGAATGGGATGCACTTTCAGAAGCCGATCAAACTGAGCTTGAAGCTCGTATTCGCGCAACTGACTGGACGCGTGACATTATCAATAAAACCGCTGAAGAAGTGGCACCTCGTCAACTTGCGACAATGGCTGCAGAATACATCAAGTCAGTGGCGCCAGCGGGCACTGTTAAAGCGAAGATCGTTAAAGACAAGGATCTACTAACCGAAGGTTGGGAAGGCATCTACGCGGTCGGCCGTGGCTCTGAGCGTACATCAGCAATGCTGCAACTGGACTTCAACCCAACAGGCGATGAAAACGCACCTGTATTTGCCTGTTTAGTCGGTAAAGGTATTACGTTCGATTCGGGCGGTTACAGTATCAAGCCAGGCCAATTCATGACAGCGATGAAAGCTGACATGGGTGGCGCAGCAACGATTACTGGTGGTTTAGGTCTTGCGATTGAACGCGGTCTTAACAAGCGCATCAAGCTTATTCTATGTTGCGCAGAGAACATGATCTCTGGTCGCGCATTGAAGCTTGGCGATATCATTACCTACAAAAACGGTAAAACAGTTGAGATTATGAACACTGATGCGGAAGGTCGCTTAGTGCTAGCTGATGGCCTGATGTACGCAAGTGCACAAAGCCCTGAGCTGATCATCGACTGTGCAACGCTAACAGGCGCGGCTAAAAACGCATTAGGTAACGACTACCACGCACTATTAAGCTTCGATGATGAGTTGTCTCACCAAGCGCTAACAGCGGCAAACCAAGAGAAAGAAGGCTTATGGCCACTGCCTCTTGCTGATTTCCACCGTGGTATGTTGCCTTCAAACTTTGCTGATCTTTCAAACATCAGCACAGGCGATTACACACCGGGTGCAAGTACAGCAGCGGCATTCCTTTCTTACTTTGTAGATGATTACAAAAAAGGTTGGATTCATATGGATTGCGCGGGTACTTACCGTAAGTCAGCAAGTGACAAGTGGGCGGCAGGCGCAACGGGTATGGGCGTTCGCACACTGGCTCGTCTTCTTATCGACCAAGCAAAATAATAATAAGGGTGAGCGGTATTTTGTGCCGCTCATTCATAAAGCTCAGATCGAAAGATCTCAGTAATTTCAGTATTTAATAACAAAAAAATGAAGTGAAGGAATCCCTATGGCTCTAGAAAGAACGTTCTCAATTGTTAAGCCGGATGCAGTTAAGCGTAACCTTGTTGGTGAAATCTACCACCGTATCGAAAAAGCAGGCCTAGAAATTATTGCTGCTAAAATGGTTCGTCTTACTGAAGAGCAAGCGAGTGGCTTCTACGCTGAACATGAAGGCAAAGAGTTCTTCCCAGCTCTTAAAGAGTTTATGACTTCTGGTCCTATCATGGTTCAAGTGCTTGAAGGCGAAAACGCTATCGCTCGTTACCGTGAACTTATGGGTAAAACAAACCCAGAAGAAGCGGCATGCGGTACTATCCGTGCTGACTACGCAATCAGCATGCGTTACAACTCAGTTCACGGCAGCGACAGCCCTGAGTCTGCAGCTCGCGAAATCGAATTCTTCTTCCCAGAATCTGAAATTTGCCCACGCCCAGCTCAATAATCGGCACTGCAAATTATTCTAAAGGCTTCACCTCGGTGAGGCCTTTTTTGTAAGTGGATTTTACGCTCTCGATAATCAATTTAGTCGTCATTCTCGAAAGCGACGAAGGAGCGTAATCGGGAATCTGTTTTTGTTATTGGAGATTCCAGATACTTCGTTCCTCAGTTCTGGAATGACGGGGAACTTTGGAGCAACCATCTCGTGGTAAATATTATCGAGCAATTTGTGATTATTTACGTCATTCCCGAAAGCGACGAAGGAGTGTAATCGGGAATCTTTGTTTAAATTGGGTAATCTCAGGCCGATAAATACAATTGTTCAAATTTTAATCGCTTAAGTTTGAATGTCTTAATAAACACAGGGTTTTACAATGCTTGTTGAAGTTGCGTAAAGCCTGTACAATTCGCGCCCTTAATTATTGTTCCGTCATTGAGAGGCATCATGACCACAGCTAAAGTCAATCTACTCGATTTTGATCGTAAAGGTCTTCGTAAATTTTTCACAGAAGAACTGAATGAGAAAGCGTTTCGAGCAGAGCAAGTGATGAAGTGGATTTATCACTTCGGTGTCGATGACTTCGAACAAATGAATAACATCAACAAAAAGTTACGTGAGAAACTTCAACGTCGCTGTGAGATTGTTGCACCTGTTGTTTCTGAAGCTCAACACTCTTCAGATGGCACAATTAAATGGGCGATGAGCGTTGGCGACCAAGACGTTGAAACGGTATACATCCCAGATGGTGACCGTGCGACGCTATGTGTATCTTCACAGGTTGGTTGTGCACTTGAATGTAAGTTCTGTTCTACAGCTCAACAAGGCTTCAACCGTAACCTAAAAGTTTCAGAGATTGTTGGCCAAATCTGGCGCGCATCTCGCGAAATCGGCCTAGAAAAAGAAACCGGTCGTCGTCCAATTACTAACGTTGTAATGATGGGTATGGGTGAGCCTCTATTGAACATGAAGAACCTAATGCCATCATTAGAAATCATGCTTGATGATCTAGGTTTCGCACTGTCTAAGCGTCGTGTAACCGTATCAACTTCTGGTGTTGTTTCTGGCCTTGACCAAATGACAGACAACATCGATGTCGCATTGGCTATTTCTCTACATGCGCCAAACGATGCACTACGTAGCCAAATCATGCCGATCAACGACCGTTGGGATATCCAAGACTTCCTAGCATCTGTTCGTCGTTACATTGCATCTTCAAATGCTAACCGCGGTAAAGTAACGGTTGAGTACGTGTTATTGGATCATGTGAATGATGATATGGACCACGCACGTGAACTTGCTGAGCTAATGAAAGAGACGCCTTGTAAGATCAACTTGATTCCATTCAACCCTTACCCGGGGTCGCCTTATAAGAAGCCAAGCAACTCTCGTATTGATCGCTTCCAAAAAACGCTGATGGAATACAACTACACAGTAACCGTTCGTAAGACTCGTGGTGATGATATTGATGCCGCGTGTGGTCAGTTAGTCGGTGATGTGATTGATAGAACCAAGCGTACTAAAATGCTTAAAGCAGCCTCTGAAGCGAACTTGATTGCCGGTGGTGTGATTGAAGTAAAAGCGGTATAAAACGCGATTAGAACCTAAACAAGCCAGAAGTCTTACTTCTGGCTTGTTGCTTTTCTGGGGTGCAGTTTTTGATTTTTTGGACTTCTTGCCCACGCTTTCTTACATTTTTCGTCAAATTTTGGACAAAACCATGAGCTGACGGTAAATTTTGTTTAAAGTGTTTTTGCCTTGTAATGGCATTAGCTTATGATTAACTAATCTTAAATTAATTTAAGTGCTCGCTTGCTACTGATCATCAATATGTCTATTTAGGTTGGCTACTTGATAAACTAGCTTCCTGAGAAGGTCATCCATAATAAATGAATGATGTTCGCCTTTAAGGGTTGATGATTTAGATAGCAGGAAAAATTCCACATAACGTGGGTTGTTAGATTGAGCTTAAACGACAATAAGAAAACGCTCTCCTCAACCTGCGATAATACTTTAGAAGTTCACTCTCTATGAACACAGAACAAGATACACAAGCGCAAGAAAACGTAGCTCCAGCTTTGGAAGCGGGAACGCTGCTTAAGAACAAACGAGAATCTCTTGGTTTAACGCAAAAGCAGATTTCTGATCGCTTGAAACTTCGCGTTACTCTGATCCAACAAATTGAAGAAAACCAATTCGAGTCAGATCAAGTGGCGACGTTTATGCGTGGCTATATTCGTTCATACGCGAAATACGTCAATCTTGACGAAAAAGTCGTATTGAGTGCGCTGCATCATGCCGGTGATGCTCAGCATCAAGAGCAAGAAATGCTGAGTTTTTCTCGTAAGACCAAAACCGAGAAGCACAACAGCCGTATTATGATCCTGACTTGGAGCATTTTTGCGGTCATTGCGGGTATCTCCTCACTTTGGTGGTGGCAGAACCAACAGCAAGACACCCTATCTCAATCTTTAGCGAATACTGAAAGCTCAGAAGAGCTAGCGGTAGAAGAATCACTTGCCCCTGAATTCACCTCTTTGGAAGTGATTGAAGCTGAACAAAACGAAGCGGGTGCTTCTGTTGTTGAAGATACTTCAGATGCTGTTACTCCAGCTGACGAAACTCCTGCACAACAAGCAACAGAGACAGAGCCAACTGCTGAAGTTGCTGCGAATGCAGAAGCGGTTGAAGCAAGCACTGCTCCTGAAGCTGTGGCTAACGAGCTAGTCATGCAGTTCTCTGCTGATTGCTGGATCCAAGTAAAAGATGCAACGGGTAAAACCTTGTCGACTGGCATCAAAAAAGCAGGTCAGTCGTTAAATCTATCAGGAACTGCGCCATATAAAGTGATTCTAGGTGCGCCAGAAGGCGTATCAATGACATTTGCAAGTGAACCTGTCGACCTTTCTGGGTATACTTCAGGCAAAGTAGCTAGAATAACCTTACCTTAGAGTTAATATGCAACACGAATCTCCTATTATTCGTCGCAAATCAACCCGTATTTATGTGGGTGATGTGCCGATCGGTGATGGTGCACCAATTGCTGTGCAATCCATGACCAACACAAGAACAACAGATGTAGCCGCGACCGTTGCTCAAATTAGAGCTCTGGAAAAAGTTGGCGCTGATATCGTTCGCGTATCTGTACCGACTATGGATGCAGCTGAAGCCTTTAAGCTAATCAAGCAGCAGGTCTCTGTTCCTTTGGTTGCTGATATTCACTTCGACTACCGTATCGCACTTAAAGTGGCGGAATACGGCGTTGACTGTCTGCGTATCAACCCAGGTAACATCGGTAACGAAAGCCGTATCCGCTCAGTTGTTGATTGTGCACGTGATATGAATATTCCGATTCGTATTGGTGTTAACGGCGGTTCTCTTGAGAAAGAGATCCAAGAGAAATACACAGAACCTACAGCAGAAGCGCTTGTTGAATCAGCAATGCGTCATGTAGATATCCTAGACCGTCTGAACTTTGATCAATTCAAAGTCAGCGTGAAGGCTTCTGATGTATTCCTTGCTGTCGGTTCTTACCGTTTGCTGGCTAAGCAGATTGATCAACCTCTCCACCTTGGTATTACCGAAGCGGGTGGTGCGCGTGCAGGCTCTGTGAAGTCAGCGGTAGGTTTAGGTATGCTTCTTTCTGAAGGTATCGGCGATACGCTGCGTATCTCGCTAGCGGCTGATCCGGTTGAAGAGATCAAAGTTGGCTTTGATATTCTTAAATCTTTGCGCATTCGTTCGCGTGGCATCAACTTCATTGCGTGCCCGAGCTGTTCTCGTCAAGAGTTCGATGTTATTAACACCGTTAATGCCCTTGAAGAACGCTTAGAAGACGTGATTACTCCAATGGATGTGTCAATCATCGGTTGTGTGGTTAACGGCCCTGGTGAAGCAGAAGTGTCTCACTTAGGTTTAGCCGGTAGTGCTCGTAAGAGTGCCTTCTACGAAGACGGTAAGCGTCAGAAAGAGCGCTTCGACAACGATGACCTTGTCGACAAACTTGAAGCTAAGATTCGTGCAAAAGCGTCAGTGCTTGATAAAGCAAATCGCATTGATGTAGAAAACTTAGAAGATTAATACAACGCGATGGGGTGTGATTGTCTATTCGCACTAACACCTGGTCGTGAGAAATTACGGAATAAATACTGTGGCTAAAAATATTCAAGCAATTCGAGGCATGAACGACTGCCTTCCAACTCAATCACCACTGTGGCAGAAAGTAGAAAGCGCAGTTAAAAACGTGGTGAGTGCATACGGTTACAACGAAGTACGTATGCCTATCGTTGAAGAAACAAACCTATTTAGCCGTGCAGTTGGTGAAGAGACAGACGTTGTTTCTAAAGAGATGTACACCTTTGACGACCGCAATGGCGATAGCCTAACGCTGCGTCCAGAAGGCACAGCAGGTTGTGTTCGTTCATGTATTCAAAACAGCCTTATCAACCGTGATGAACAGCGCCTATGGTACATGGGCCCTATGTTCCGTCACGAGCGTCCTCAAAAAGGTCGTTACCGTCAATTCCACCAATGTGGTGTTGAAGTGTTTGGCCTAGACGGTCCAGACGTTGACGCAGAACTTATCATGATGACAGCACGTCTATGGCGTGAGCTAGGCATCGACAAGCACGTTCGCCTAGAGCTGAACTCAATCGGTTCTCAAGAAGATCGCGTTAGCTACCGCACTGCGTTAGTGGCTTTCCTTGAGCAACACATTGATGTGCTTGACGAAGACTGCAAACGTCGCATGCACACTAACCCTCTACGTGTACTTGATACTAAGAACCCTGATGTTCAAGCTATCTTAGGTGACGCACCTCGACTATCTGAATATCTAGGTGAAGAATCGAAGCAACATTTTGCTGGTTTGTGTGAACTTCTTGACGCTGTTGGTATCGAATACCAAGTTAATGAGCGTCTAGTACGTGGCCTAGATTACTACAACCGCACTGTATTTGAGTGGATCACAGACAGCCTTGGTGCTCAAGGTACAGTATGTGGCGGCGGTCGTTACGATGGTCTTGTTGAGCAACTAGGCGGCAAAGCAACCAATGCAGTTGGCTTCGCAATGGGTCTAGAGCGTCTGGTTCTGATGATGGAAACGCTAGAGCTAACAGAAGTTCGTCGTAGCGTTGATGTATACGTAGTTGCTGCTGGCGAAGGTACTATGATCGCGGGCATGCAGTTAGCGAATCAATTACGCGACACCGTTGAAGGCGTGCGTGTAATGAACCACTTCGGTGGTGGTAACTTCAAGAAGCAATTCAAACGTGCTGACAAAGTAGGTGCTGTTGTGGCGCTGGTACTTGGTGAGAACGAAGTTGCTGACAATACAGTTGTGCTAAAAGATCTGGTTGGCGGCGAGCAAGAAACCGTGTCTCAAACGGAAGTTGCAGAGAAAGTTGCTGCGCTAATCTAATTAGCCATTGAGCAAACGCTCATAATGAATACTAACGTCAGCACTATGCTGGCGTTTAAAGAATTAAAGAGGACAGGAAGTGGAACTTTACGATAGCGAAGAGCAACAAGTTGAAGCCATTAAAGATTGGTGGAAAGAGAACGGTAAAGCCGTAATCTTTGGTGCGGTTATTGGTTTAGGTGGTCTATTTGGCTGGCGCTATTACCAAGATTCAGTAGTTGAAGCGCGTGAAGCAGCTTCAGAAAGCTACACCTCTGTAATTTCAGCTCTTGATGTTAAGGGTGTTGATGCTCAATCTGATATTCAAGCTTTCATCGACGCAAACAAAGATGCTGAGTACTCAGTACTTGCTGCTATGCAACTAGCAAAAGTACAAGTACAAGCAGACGATCTAGCGGCGGCACTTGAACAGCTCGAGTGGGCAAAATCGGCAACTAAGGACGCGGCACTTGCGCCACTACTTACTTACCGTGTTGCACGTATTAAAGCTGAGCAAGGTGAATTTGACGCAGCACTGACTGATCTTGCTGCTATGACAGATGAATCTTGGAAAGGCCGTGTTGCTGAACTGCGTGGTGATATCTCACTTCGTAAAGGCGACACAGACGCAGCATACAGTGCTTACACAGAAGCACAGCAAGCTGTTGACGCTAGCCAAACGCTTCAAATCAAACTTGACGACCTAGCTAAATAAGGCGCTTTGAATGAAGAAGATGTTTCCAAAAGCGGCGTTGTGTGCGATTGCTCTTGGCCTACTAGCTGGCTGTGCGGGTGAAGAAGACACCGTAATCATGGCTCCAGTCCCAACGGTAAACAGCGAGTTCACTCCTAGTCAGGAATGGTCTACGTCGGTTGGTGATGGTGTTGGTCACTACTTTTCAAAACTAACGCCAGAATTGGCTTACGACAAAGTGTTTGTTGCAAGCCGTGAAGGCATGGTTAAAGCGCTTGATCCTGATACAGGTAAAGCGCTGTGGAAAGTCGATCTTGAGAAAGACGTATTGGCTCGTTTATCGGGTGGCTTAACGGCGGCTTACGGTAAAGTTTTTGTTGGTTCTGAAAATGGCGAAGTGATCGCACTGGAAGAATCGACCGGTGAAGAGCTGTGGCGTGTATCAGTCAATGGCGAGGTGCTTGCATCCCCAGCAACTGATAGCAACATGGTCATTGTTCATACCAGTCGCGGTATGTTGATCGCGTTAGATCAAGCAAGCGGCGAACAAAAATGGACCATCAGTACGGAAGTACCAAGCCTAACACTGCGTGGCGATAGCTCGCCTGTTGCAGTTTCTGGTGGTGTATTCTGGGGTACAGCAAATGGTCGTCTAGCTGCGGCTATCGTTGATCGTGGTCAGCTTATTTGGCAACAGCCAGTAGGCACACCAAAAGGTGCAACGGAAATTGATCGTTTGGTTGATGTTGATGCATCTCCAATTGTTCTTGGTGGCACCCTGTATACCGTAGGTATCAATGGTCAGCTGATTGCTATCGACCTTCGTTCTGGTAAGCCAATTTGGAAACGTAACTACTCATCAGCGATTGATTTAGCAAGTGATGGTAGCCGTTTGTTCGTTGTTACCGACAAAGACCATGTGGTTGCGGTTGATGCGCGTAGTGGTACTGAACTGTGGAGCACTCCATTGTTAGAAAACCGCTTACTGACAGCACCTGCTATTATTAATGGTTATGTAGTCGTGGGTGATACTGAAGGTTATCTGCACTGGTTGGATCGTTCATCGGGTGAGTTTGTTGCTCAACAGCTTGTCGATGATAGCGGCTTTGCGGTTGCACCAATTGAACTGCCTGAAGGCTACTTAGTGACGACTCGCAATGGCGATGTAAAGAAACTAACGATTAGCCAATAAAAGCGTGATATAATTCACAGTCGGCTCCTGGTTGGTAACAGCCAGGAGCCGTTTTGTTGTTAAAAATTAATAAACCGTGTGGTTATAGGTAAGAGTTTAAACTTGCGAACAAGTGCTTACCTATAACTACATTTAGAGAAGAAATTGTAGAGGTTGTTATGGTACCTGTTGTTGCTCTAGTAGGGCGTCCGAACGTAGGTAAATCTACGTTATTTAACCGATTGACTCGAACTCGTGATGCATTGGTTGCGGATTTCCCTGGCTTAACGCGTGACCGTAAATACGGTCATGCTCATTTTAGCGAGCATGACTTTATTGTTATTGACACTGGCGGTATCGACGGTACTGAAGAAGGTGTTGAAACTAAAATGGCTGAACAGTCGCTAGCGGCGATTGATGAAGCTGATGTCGTTCTATTTATGGTAGATGGCCGTGCGGGTCTAACACCTTCAGACGTGGCGATTGCTAAGCACCTACGTCAACTAGAAAAGCCTTCAATGCTAGTAGTAAACAAGGTTGATGGTATCGACCCTGATGCTGCAAGTGCTGACTTCTGGCAACTAGGTGTAGAAGACATGTACCAAATCGCTGCGGCGCATGGTCGTGGTGTTACTGCACTTATTGACCTTGCTCTTAACCCATTCGCAGAAGCGCTAAAAGCTGAGAATGGCGAAGTAAGCGACTTAACTGAGTTTGAAGACGAAGAAGAAGAGCAGGTTGAATTTACAGAAGAAGAAGCTGAAGCAGAATTCAAGCGTCTTCAAGATCAACCGATCAAACTAGCGATCATTGGCCGTCCTAACGTAGGTAAATCAACGCTAACGAACCGTATTCTTGGTGAAGAGCGTGTGGTTGTTTACGATATGCCAGGTACGACTCGTGACTCTATCTACATCCCAATGCAGCGTGACGAGCGTGAATACGTTCTAATCGATACTGCGGGTGTTCGTCGTCGTAAAAACATCAACGAAACGGTAGAGAAGTTCTCAGTGGTTAAAACACTGAAAGCGATTGAAGATGCTAACGTTGTATTGCTGCTTATCGATGCTCGCGAAAACATCTCTGATCAAGATCTAAGCTTGCTAGGCTTTGCGTTGAACGCTGGTCGTTCAATTGTTATTGCCGTAAACAAGTGGGATGGCCTAGATAACGACGTTAAAGAACGCGTTAAGAAAGAGCTAGACCGTCGCTTAGGCTTCGTTGATTTCGCACGTATTCACTTTATCTCTGCACTTCACGGTACAGGTGTTGGTCACTTGTTTGAGTCTGTACAAGAAGCTTACAAATCAGCGACTACTCGTGTTGGTACTTCTGTGCTAACTCGTATCATGAAGATGGCGACTGATGATCACCAACCGCCTATGGTTCGTGGCCGTCGTGTGAAACTGAAATACGCGCACGCTGGTGGCTACAACCCACCGATTATCGTTATCCACGGCAACCAAGTTCGTAACTTGCCAGATTCATACAAACGATTCTTGATGAACTACTACCGTCGTTCACTAGAAATCATGGGTACACCTATTCGCATTCAATTCCAGAACAGCGAGAACCCATTTGAAGCTAAGACTAACAAGCTGACAATTTCTCAAGAACGTAAACGTAAGCGTATGATGAGCATGGTTAAAGGTCGTAAGTAAACCTTTCCAATAGATTTGATACCCGAGCCTGTCTCGGGTATTTTTTTAAGCAAAATTCACGTTAAGCCATAACAATATGTTTTTATCATCATGGCTTAACGAATCAGACTAGATTCCAAAAGAAGAACGATATGACTACTAGCGATTTGATTACACCAGCGTCAGCAATCACACCAACCATTATTCAATTTTGTCATCAGGCTTGGCAGCTCAATGCTAAAGCGCTATACGTTGAAAGCGACGACAGCAAAACTTACCTGATTGCCGACGTAACACCTTTTCACCCAGTGAGTCATATTTGGCCCGATCACCCTGCAGACCAAGGCTTTGTGAATGTTGGTGACGTGCAATTTCCCGTTGAAGACTGCCTTGTTGGTGCTATAGAACAATCTACTGGCAAGCTTCATATCGCAGCAGATATCCCTGTTAAGCGTGATACGGAAGGGTGGGCGTTTGTTGTTGTCCACCAGCTACCTACATCTGCTTCTATGATTAAGGTTAACGACGAAGTCGTGTTGTCGGTTGATAAAGAGTACCAAGCCAGTTTGAGCCGTGGTCACAGTGCTGGTCACATCGCTTTCCTAGCCTTGAATAAAGTATTGGCTGAAAGCTACTGGCGTAAAGATGCGGACAGAAAAGATCCGCTTGGCAGTTACGACTTCAATAGCTACGCACAAGTGACGAGCTTTGTGACTCCAGAGCTGTGTACCGATAAGTATCGCTTAGGCAAAACCCTGAAGAAGCGTGGTTTGAACGTTGCAGATATGCTAGCAAGTCTTGATGACATCGAAGCTGATATCAACCAAATGATTGCGGGCTGGTTTGCAGAGCCGACGCCAGTTGCAATGCGACTGGAAGGCGAAGCATTAACAGACTCTCGCTATTGGGAATGGCAGTTGGATGCCGACACTTTAGTGTCTATTCCGTGTGGTGGTACTCACATTGAGAACACCTCAGAACTTAAGGCATTATCCGTTAAGTTAACCCAGTTAGATGACCAGCATATTGAAATGCTGACGCATGTAATTCGATGATCTAGACTACAGATCGAAATGGCTTGTGCTGTTTGTTTTGTTTTTTCATGTAACTTTTAATATAAATGACTGTTTAAAATTGAAATGCAGCACATGTAACTTATGCTTTCGGTGTGTGGTGATATAAATATTCTTTTTGGGGTAGATCGCTGATCAAAATAGATAAAGCGAAAGATCAACCTATGATCTTCGATTGTGTGTCGTACTAATTTAGTGTGTTATTATTAACCAATAACAAGCTTGCATAAGAACAAGTTGTACCCGATTACACAATTGAAAGCCTTAGTGAATGGAACAACAATTTTTATTAGAAGGTCATCGAGCCGTCAATAGCTTGCTACGGAAGCTTGCGCTTGGGATGGATCGCAAAGATTTAAATCACAAGATTATTCAGCTTACCGAGCAGCTTTTTGGGCAGCGCATGGCTTCACTTCTACTGCTCAACTCAGAGTCTAAAACGTTACACCTTGAATATGCCCCAAACCTGCCTGATTTTTACAATCAACAGATTGAAGGGGTAGGAATTGGTGCGGGGATAGGCTCTTGTGGCGAGGCAGCTGCGCTTAAGAAAGCAGTGATGATCTCTAACATAAATGCACACCCAAACTGGGCACCTTTTCTGGCCCTCACCAATCAAGCGAATTTGCATGCCTGTTGGTCGGTCCCCATTATCTCGTCACGCGGTAATGTGTTGGGTACCTTCGCTATTTATAGTCAGTACATCTCTGAACCACATGAATTTGAGCTCGAGATCTTAGAACTACTGGCCTCCCTGTATTCGGTAGCACTAGAGAAGTTTGAGCTGGAGAACCAGCTAAACTTTTTCGCTAATCGAGATTCTTTAACCCATTGCTTGAATCCTCGTGCACTGTTCAATGAAGCCGAAAAAGTGTTGGCTAAGCGATGTTTTTCAGAAAAGGTGATGGCGTGTCTGTTTGTGGATGTCGATAAGTTCAAATCAATAAATGATACCTATGGCCACAGTTTCGGTGACGATGTGCTGTTGGCGGTTGCCGAAGTTCTTGATGAGGCAACCACAGCATGTGCCAAGATAGGCCGTTATGGTGGCGATGAGTTTGTGGTGTTCTCTTGCTTTGATGATCAAGAAAGCGTTGTTAGCTTCTACCACAGCTTAGAGAAAGCACTGCAACAAGCGCTTTATATCAATGATGTGCAGTTCTCAGTGAGTGTTGGGTTGTCTTGTGAGAAAGATCCTCAAGGATTAGACCAGTTGATCGCACAAGCTGATAAGAACATGTACCAAATCAAGCAAGCGAAGTCTCAGCGGTAGTAGATTGTAAAAATAGTAGTGAATTAGGAAATGCTAATGAGTGAAAATATCTGCCCTAAGTGCCAGTCTGAGCTAGCTTGGGATGGCAAGTATCATTGTGAAAGTTGTCAGGCTCACTTTACTAAAGTTGGGTTTTGCCCTGAGTGCAGCAGCCAACTTGAGAAGCTTCAAGCCTGTGGTGCGGCGAGCTATTTTTGCAACGGTGATTGCAACGAGTTGAAATCAAAGTCGAGAGTAAAATTCGAATTTCAACCTGCGGAATAGCCTTAAACTACATGGTTTGAACGACCATCGGTGATGTTATACCAGAGACTCAATACTAAAGTGTTGGGTCTTTTTTGTATCTGAAGAACAGGAATGTGTCATCTTGGTTCATTCCCACCGTCACTGCACCAGTATGAAACATAGTTACATGATTGCTATGCACTCTATTGGTGTGAGTTTCTTTTAAATTCTATTAATACAATTACTTATAAATAATTTCGTTGGTTTATAAGTTTGGCACTCTTCTTGTAACTCTGTAATTGAATAACAAAAATACAATTATGGAGTAATATCATGAACAAGGTGTTCAATTTATCGCTAGCTGCACTGTGTACAACACTTTCATTTTCTTCTGCAACAGTGTTTGCTGCTGATGAGACCATCAAGGTCGGTGTTCTACACTCACTCTCTGGCACCATGGCGATCAGTGAGACAACGCTAAAAGATACCGTGCTAATGCTCATCGAAGAGCAGAACAAAAAGGGCGGTTTGCTTGGTAAGAAGCTAGAGCCTGTCGTGGTTGACCCTGCGTCAAACTGGCCGCTATTTGCTGAGAAAGCGCGTGAGCTTATCGAAAAAGAGAAAGTGGATGTGGTGTTCGGTGGTTGGACGTCGGTATCACGTAAATCCATGCTACCTGTCTTTGAAGAACTCAACAGCATCCTTTTCTACCCAGTACAGTATGAAGGTGAAGAGTCTTCTAAAAACGTTTTCTACACCGGTGCCGCGCCAAACCAACAAGCGATCCCAGCAGTGGATTACTTGATGGAAGAGCTTGAAGTCGAGCGCTGGGTACTTGCAGGTACCGATTACGTTTATCCACGTACAACCAATAAGATCTTAGAAGCCTACCTAAAAGATAAAGGTGTCGCAGAAGAAGACATCATGATCAACTACACGCCATTTGGTCACTCTGATTGGCAATCTATCGTTTCAGACATCAAAAAGTTCGGTGAAGCTGGCAAGAAAACCGCTGTGGTTTCTACTGTAAACGGCGATGCGAACGTACCTTTCTATAAAGAGCTAGGCGCTCAAGGCATTTCATCTGAAGACATCCCAGTTATTGCATTCTCTGTTGGTGAAGAAGAACTGTCAGGCATGGACACAGAACCATTGGTTGGTCATCTAGCGGCATGGAACTACTTCATGAGTGTTGATACTGAAGCTAATGAAGAGTTCGTTGAAACGTGGCAGTCGTTCATCAAGAGTGAAAAGCGTGTCACCAATGACCCAATGGAAGCGCACTATGTTGGCTTCAATATGTGGGCTCAAGCGGTCACTAATGCGGGCACAACCGATCCTGAATCTGTGCAAGATGCCTTGATTGGCGTGTCTGTACCTAACCTTTCTGGCGGCTACTCTACCATGCTGCCAAACCACCACATTACTAAACCAGTCCTGATCGGTGAAATCCAAGACGATGGTCAATTCGATATCGTTTGGGAAACCACTGGACTAGTGGCGGGTGATGCTTGGTCGAGTTACTTACCTGAATCGGCAAAACTGTTCTCTAGCTGGTCGAAGCCATTCTCATGTGGTGCGTTTAACGTCGAAACGAAGAAGTGTTCTGGCGGTAACTAGATCGTCAATTCAGGAATATTGAGCCTTCCGGTTTGGGAAGAACGCGTCTGTTTAACGGGCGAAGCGAACGGAAGGCTCATCGTTTCAGGTAACAACCACTATCCACACATCCTCCAAGTAAAAATAACAATATCTAACTTGGTTGGTTAAGGAAGCAGGGATGAAAAACGTATTAAACGTATTTAAAGCGCTGTTGCTCATGGCAGTCAGTGCTCAGTTGGCTTTTGCTGGAATAACGGATGAAGCTAGCTTTACCAAGGCGCTAGTTGGTAAGAAAACATCGGATAAAGAATTAGCTATCGATTGGGTGATTGAGACGCAAACGGAAGATGTGTCGAAAGCTATTTTAGATGGCTGGTTAAACGGAAACCTTTACTACTTCAATGAGAAACAGAGCGAGCAGTACAAACAGCTCTACCTCATTCAAAGTATCAAAACAGCGACGTCAGCTCAGTCAGTATGGGATGATTCAACGCTTAATATCGAGAATGCGAGACAGTTTAAAAAGGTTCGTGTGAATAACAAACTTCGCGGGATATTACGCGGGGAAATAGCCTCGATTGGACTGAACAGCGGCAACCCTGATGTGCGTTATAAGGCGGTTTTGGATTTGTTAGGAACCAAAGGCGCTGACATTATCGAACGACTAACTGAACTCAGAGCCAATGAATCAGATGGCAAAGTAGCTGAGCTAATGGATTTGTCGTTAGCGATTGCCACTTCTCTTAATAACAGTGCCACCATTGAAGATCGTGTGGCTTCAATTGAACGAGTTGGCGACTTCAAACACTCGGTGGTTCTGAAAACACTGAACCAACTACTGAACAGTGAGCAAGATCCAAGCATTACCGCTGCAGCAGAACGTGCGATGGATAGCTATCAACAAAGCCAAGCACTCTATTCGGGTGTAGAAACAGTATTCTTCGGTTTGAGTTTAGGCTCGGTATTGGTACTGGCAGGCATTGGCTTAGCGATTACCTTTGGTGTGATGGGCGTTATCAACATGGCTCATGGCGAGCTGATCATGATTGGCGCTTACACCACCTACGTATTGCAGTTGTTGATGCCGAATCATATTGGCCTAGCGCTGATACTTTCCATTCCAGCGGCATTCATTGTTTCTGGCTTAGTGGGCATTGCGATTGAGCGAAGTGTGATTCGTCATCTTTATGGTCGCCCATTGGAAACCTTACTCGCGACCTTTGGTATTAGCTTAATCTTGCAGCAGGCTGTTCGCTCGATTTTCTCTCCTTTGAACCGCTCAGTGAGCACACCTGAATGGATGTCTGGCGCACTTCAATTGAACCCAATGTTGTCCCTGACTTACAACCGACTTTATATCATCTTGTTCTGTGGTTTGGTGTTTATGGGCTTATTAATGGTTCTGAAAAAGACACCACTAGGCTTGCAGGTTCGTGCGGTTTCTCAAAACCGTGGCATGGCTCGTGCGATGGGTATTCGTTCTGAGCGAGTTGATGCGATGACCTTCGGTTTAGGCTCTGGCGTTGCGGGTGTCGCGGGTGTGGCACTTTCTCAACTGACTAACGTCGGTCCAAATATGGGGCAGGCGTATATCATTGATTCATTCATGGTGGTGGTATTCGGCGGTGTCGGCAACCTATGGGGCACGCTAGTCGCAGGCTTAAGCCTTGGTCTGTTCAATAAGATTTTAGAACCATGGGCTGGTGCGGTTCTCGCCAAGATTCTGGTACTGGTTTTCATCATTCTATTTATTCAAAAACGCCCACGCGGACTCTTCCCGCAACGTGGTCGTGCGGCTGAAGGTTAAGGACAACATCATGCAGTCAAAATCATTTGTACTTTCGGCAATGCGTGGTGACAAAGGTGGCCAACTGACCATCCTTGCCATTCTTGCGGCCGTCATTCTTATCCCACTGGCTAACACCATGTTACCAAGTGGGCACCCGCTTCATGTCGAGACTTTCACTATCTCGCTGATGGGCAAATACCTGAGCTACGCAATGTTGGCGTTGGCGCTCGATCTTGTGTGGGGCTATCTCGGAATATTGAGCCTCGGCCACGGTGCTTTCTTTGCGCTTGGTGGTTATGCGATGGGTATGTACTTGATGCGTCAGATTGGTGACCGTGGGGTTTATGGTGATCCAGTCTTACCAGATTTCATGGTGTTCCTTGATTGGTCTGCGCTGCCGTGGTTTTGGCAGGGCTTTGATCAGTTCTGGTTTGCTTGCCTGATGGTGGTGCTAGTGCCGGGCGCATTGGCTTACTTGTTTGGTTATCTGGCTTTCCGCTCTCGTGTGTCCGGGGTGTATCTTTCTATCATGACTCAGGCATTAACTTACGCATTGATGCTGGCATTTTTCCGCAACGAAATGGGCTTTGGTGGCAACAACGGACTGACGGATTTCAAAGACATCATCGGTCTGAGTTTGCAGAGTGATGCGGTCAAGATAGGTCTGTTTGTCGCGACTGGTATTGCGCTTATTCTCAGCTACATAGCTTGTCGCATGGTGGTGACCAGTCGATTAGGTCGTGTGGCATTAGCGATTCGTGATACAGAGTCACGTACTCGCTTTATGGGCTACGACGTCGATGGCATCAAGCTGTGGGTCTTCGTTCTTTCAGCGGTTATTGCTGGTATTGCTGGGGCTTTATATGTCCCTCAAGTTGGCATCATTAACCCGGGAGAATTTGCTCCTCTTAACTCGATTGAGATTGTGGTTTGGGTAGCCTTAGGCGGTCGTGCCACTCTGTTTGGTGCAATTGTCGGTGCATTGATCATCAACTACGCCAAGAGTTGGTTTACGGTTGAGTTCCCGGAGGTGTGGCTGTTTGCTCTGGGTGGACTATTCGTACTCTCAACCATGTACTTCCCACAAGGTGTGATTGGCTTTGTCAGTGAAAAGTGGCAGCAGCTGCGCAAGGCATCAAATGGGAAAAACCAAGATAAAGATAAGGATGATCAGCACAAGGCCAAGGAGGTGATCGCATGACCACATTTAATAGCGTAAAGGAATCGGTTCAGGCGTTCACTCGTCGAGACGAAGTCTTTGATTACCTCAAACCCGATATTCATCCTGCCATCGATACTCGACATAACGTGCTGTTGTATGTCGAAGGCGTCAACAAAAGCTTCGATGGTTTCCAAGCGATAAACGACCTCAACCTCTACATCAAAGAGGGAGAGCTACGCTGTATCATAGGTCCTAATGGCGCAGGTAAAACCACCATGATGGACATTATCACAGGTAAAACTAAGCCAGACACCGGCGAGGTGTGGTTGGGTTCGAACATCAACTTATTGAAGATGAACGAAGCCGAAATCGCCAATGCAGGCGTTGGGCGTAAATTCCAAAAACCGACCGTGATTGAGTGTTTAACTGTGTGGCAGAACCTTGAATTAGCCATGGCCGGTGACCGCTCAGTGTGGGCGACGTTCACCGCTGTGATGTCTGGTGAACAGAAAGACAAATTGACCTCGGTACTTGAGCTGATTCATTTAAAAGACGAAGCGGCGAATTTGGCAGGTAACCTGTCTCACGGACAAAAGCAGTGGTTAGAGATCGGCATGCTATTGATGCAAAACCCTAAGCTGTTGCTGGTGGATGAACCCGTGGCAGGTATGACTCACCAAGAAATGGATCGCACCTCTGAGTTACTTAACTCACTGGCAGGTAAGCACTCGGTTGTGGTCGTTGAACACGATATGGATTTCGTTCGTTCTATCGCCAGCCATGTCACCGTGCTTCATCAAGGTCATGTGTTGGCTGAAGGCACCATGGATCAAGTGCAGGCTCACCCTGAAGTTAAACAAGTTTATCTCGGAGAATAGGATGCTAGAGGTTAAATCAGTTAATCAATATTACGGTGAGAGCCACACGCTGTGGGATTTGGATATGCAGATCCCAGAAGGTAAATGCACGGTGCTAATGGGGCGAAATGGTGTCGGTAAAACCACCTTACTGCAATGCATTATGGGGTTGGTGAAGGTTGAAAGCGGTGACATCTCCTTATCGGGTGAGTCACTTTTGAAAACCGATGCCGAGGACCGTCCACGCCAAGGGATCGGCTATGTACCGCAAGGTCGCCAGATCTTCCCAATGCTCACTGTTCAAGAAAATCTAGAGGTCGGTTTACCGATTCGTAAAAAGGGTGACCGCAAGATCCCTGAATTCATCTTCGATATTTTCCCAGTGTTAAAAGAGATGCTACATCGTCGCGGTGGTGATTTATCGGGTGGCCAGCAGCAACAGCTAGCGATTGGGCGTGCGCTGGTGGTTAATCCAAAGCTATTGATCTTGGATGAGCCGACGGAGGGTATTCAACCCAATATTGTGCAAGAGATTGGCGACATCATTCGCATGCTCAACGAGAAAATGGGGCTCACGGTTCTGTTGGTTGAACAGAAGCTGCCGTTTGCAAGAAAGGTCGGTGACCGTTTTTGCATTATCGACCGTGGACGCCAAGTGGCAGAAGGTGAAATGACAGGGCTCGATGAGTCCTTGATAAAGGAGTACCTAACCGTATGAATTCTCTCTTTTCTCCGAATGAAGTAAGCAAGGCTTCTTTAGTAGAAGCTTTATCTTTGAATGAGACCATCGAACAAGATATTCGTGATGGTTGGCAAGCGAGTTTAAACCTCACCTTTGTCGATCGAGGTGATAAAACCGTATTAAAGAATCGTCAGCAGTCTGGTCCGCTTGCGGTGCAACGCCCCCTGTATCCTGATGGGGAAACGTGTCACACCTACTTACTCCATCCCCCCGGCGGAGTGGTAGGTGGTGACACTCTCAATATTGAAGCGACCATCGAAAGCGGTGCTCACGCGTTGATTACCACACCCGGTGCGACCAAGTTTTATCGCTCAAACAACAAGTACGCCAAGCAGAAGCAGACCCTACGAGTGAAGAAAGATGCACGCTTGGAATGGATGCCGCAAGAGAACATCTTTTTCCCGAATGCACACGTTCGTTTAGATACTGAAATTCGCCTAGAAAAGGGTGCACAGTTTTGGGGTTGGGAGATGCACTGTTTTGGACGCCCTGCACAGAATGAGGGATTCGAGCTTGGTCATCTCGTTGGGAAAACAGAAATCTATCTTGATAATCAAAGGCTTCTGACTGAAGGCTTTAATTTTCATGGTGGCGATAAGTTAATGATAAATATGGGGTTACTTGATTATTCAATGATGGGAACCTTTTATATCACTTCAAATGAGAAGCAAGATTTAGAGTTGGTACAGAGCTTGCTCTTATCTATTACACAGCAAGCTTCACAGCAATCAGTTACATCAAAAACGTCGAGTGAACCCACATTAATATTGGGTGCTACTCAGATAGAAGGATTGATTGTGGTGCGAGCCTTGGGTAATTGGAGTGAAGATATCCTCCAAGCCTTTGGTCAGATTTGGCAAGCAACTCGCTCTCATTTATGTGGTACGACTCCTGATTTACCAAGGATTTGGGCGACTTAGCGATTAGCCCTATTTGTACCGAGGGCGACTTCCGGCCCTCGGTACATTTTTTCAAGCTTGCTGTGATTGAATCCCACTTACTGCTCATGCGTTTCTGAGCAATAAGAAAACAACACTAACAGCGGGCAGCTAAATGGAATTAACACCAAGAGAAAAAGATAAGCTACTTATCTTCTGCGCAGGAATGCTGGCACAGCAGCGTAAACAGAAAGGCTTAAAACTCAACTACCCAGAATCTATTGCTCTGATCAGCAGTGCCATTCTTGAAGGTGCCCGTGAGGGGAAAACCGTTTCGGAATTGATGGATTTTGGACGCACACTGCTTACCGTCGATGACGTTATGGAGGGGATCCCTTCCATGATCCCAGATGTACAAGTCGAAGCGACTTTTCCCGATGGCACCAAGTTGGTGACCGTTCATGAACCTATCGTGTAGGGAGAAGAAATATGGCTGGATCCACCAAACAATATTCAGGCTTAGTGCCCGGAAAAGTAGAAACCGCTCCCGGTGATATCACTCTAAACGAAGGCCGAGACACGACGTCCGTAAAGGTTCAAAATATAGGCGACCGTCCCGTGCAAATCGGCTCTCATTACCACTTCTATGAAGCAAACCCTTCGCTGATCTTTGACCGAGAAGCCACTAAAGGCTTTCGACTCAATATCCCTGCGGGCACCGCTACCCGTTTTGAACCGGGTCAGTCACGTAGCGTCGAGTTAGTGCGTTATGCCGGTAAGTTAGAGATTTATGGCTTCCAAGGAAAGGTGATGGGCAAGCTCTAAGCGCTCCCATAGAAAGAATTAAAACAACAAAGGATTGATCATGGCGACGATATCCAAACAGGCTTATGCCGAAATGTTTGGGCCTACAGTCGGTGACCGAGTGCGTCTTGCTGACACCGATTTATGGCTAGAAGTTGAAAAGGATTACACCGTATACGGTGATGAAGTGAAGTTTGGCGGCGGTAAAGTGATCCGTGATGGACAGGGACAAAGCCAACGTCCAAGCGCCGAAACACCTGACTTGGTGATCACCAATGCGATTGTGTTGGATTATTGGGGCATCGTAAAAGCCGATGTCGCCATCAAAGACGGCCGAGTTCAAGCTTTAGGCAAAGCAGGTAACCCAGACGTTCAGCCGGGCGTCGATATAGTAATTGGCCCGGGCACGGAAATTTTGGCAGGTGAAGGCTCGATTCTCACCGCGGGTGGTATCGACTCACATATTCACTTTATCTGCCCGCAACAGATTGAAGAAGCCTTAGCATCTGGTGTTACGACCATGATAGGCGGTGGTACGGGGCCAAACACAGGGACTAACGCGACGACATGTACACCGGGTCCATGGAACATGCACCGTATGTTGGAATCACTCGACCAATTCCCAATGAACTTTGGTTTGTTAGGTAAGGGCAATGCGAGCCAACCGGAAGCATTGCGTGAACAAGTGGCAGCGGGTGCTGTGGGTTTGAAGTTGCACGAAGACTGGGGAACAACCCCTGCCTCAATCGATACTTGCTTGAGTGTTGCTGACGAGATGGACGTACAAGTTGCGATTCACACAGACACATTGAACGAATCGGGTTTTGTTGAATCGACACTTGGTGCAATCGGTGATCGCGTGATTCATACCTATCACACCGAAGGTGCAGGCGGTGGTCATGCTCCCGATATTATTCGCGCAGCAGGTGAACCGAACGTTCTGCCTTCCTCAACTAACCCGACACGCCCTTACACTATCAATACCGTCGATGAGCATTTGGATATGTTGATGGTGTGTCATCACCTTTCACCATCGATTGCTGAAGATGTCGCGTTCGCCGAATCGCGTATTCGCCGTGAAACCATTGCCGCAGAAGACATTCTTCATGACTTAGGCGCGTTCTCGATGATCGCTTCGGATTCACAAGCTATGGGGCGAGTGGGTGAAGTAATAACTCGAACTTGGCAAACCGCGCACAAGATGAAAGTTCAGCGTGGCAGCCTAAAAGAAGATTCTGATTACAGCGATAACTTTCGTTTAAGACGTTATGTCGCTAAGTACACCATCAACCCTGCTATCACGCATGGCATGTCTCATGAAATCGGTTCTATCGAAGCAGGGAAGTTAGCTGATCTAGTGTTGTGGAAGCCCGCTTTTTTTGGTGTGAAGCCCAGCGTGATTTTGAAAGGTGGCATGATTGCCATGGCACCAATGGGCGATCCAAACGCTTCTATCCCAACCCCTCAACCTGTTCACTATCGCTCTATGTTTGGTAGCTATGGCAAGGCGTGTCAGAACACATCGATGTTGTTTGTCTCTAAAGAAGCCAAGGAGCAGAACATCGACAAGCAATTGGGTCTGCAGAGCTTGATTGGTGTTGTGAGCAACTGCCGAAACATCAGCAAAGCCGACATGAAGCTCAATGGTTGGATGCCGAAGATTGAAGTCGACTCTCAGACGTACCAAGTGCGCGCCGATGGTGAACTACTCACGTGTGAGCCTGCTGAAGAGCTGCCAATGGCTCAGCGGTACTTTCTATTCTAAGCCTTTGACTAAAGAATCTTATTTTAGTGACCCTATTTTGAACGTTATAAATCTCACAAGGAGATTGAGGTAATAGCATGATTGAACTGACTCAACTGAATACTCAAATACAAAATGCACCGGACGGCTATTTGAGCCTGCCGATCGATAGTCGCATCAAAAGCCGCCTTAAGGTGATGCTCGATGACGGGCGCAATGCCGGGCTGTTTCTACCACGAGGTCATATCTTGCGTGGTGGCGAACAGCTCTCAAGTGAATGTGGTTTAGTCGTAGAAGTGAAAGCGGCACCTGAAACCGTTTCGACTGTTTACTGTGAAGACTTGCTCCTTTTAACGCGAGTGGCGTATCACCTTGGCAACCGTCATGTTCCGCTGCAAGTGGAAGCGGGTTGGGTTCGTTACCAACACGACCATGTTTTAGATGAAATGGTTGAAGGCTTAGGCGCGAAGGTGACCACCGAGAAACAACCGTTTGAACCAGAAGGCGGCGCTTATGGCGGTCGCTCAGGTGGTCATCATCACCATCATTAATCGAGTCATTTGAGACCCACCCATTTATAGATACAACCACGATATTAATAATTATAAACGCAAGGAACTCGCGATGAACTTTAAAACAGCTGCTGGCTTATGTACTTTCACAATAGCTTCTCTAACAACATCAACGATGGCTTTGGCTCACCCGGGGCACGGTTCGCATTCGGCTCATGAGTCTCACTCATTTATGTCTGGCTTAACTCACCCGGTAACAGGTATGGATCACCTGATCATGCTGATCGCTTTCGGTTTATTAATTGGCGCACTGTCATTTTCCACCAAGACAAAAGCATCTCTGATTGGCGGTGGATTGGTGTCTTTAGTGGTAGGGCTTATCGCAGGCCAAGCCCTAGGTTTCTCTGTGATTGTTGAGCCTGCCATTATCGCTTCTCTGTTTGTCGTCAGCTTATGTTTATGGCATGTATTCTCACCATCAACCAAGCGTGTAAACAGCGTATTAGTTGCTTCAATTGCTATGTTGTTTTTCCATGGTTACGCACACGGCGTTGAAGCCGCGAGCAACCTGACTCAGTTCGCAACAGGCATGAGTATCAGTGCTTTGGCTCTGATGGTTATCGGTACTTTTGTTGGTCGCGCGGTTTACTCTAAATGGTTGTCAGTCGGCGTGGCTTCAGCAAGCGCACTATTGCTGTTAGGCGCGTAGGCTCTCGAACTTATTTGATTCTGGAAGACTGAGGGCACGATTATGACCACAACAGAAAATGTAGCCGTCTATCGTCTGTTTCAATTGATCAGTCCATCGTTGCCGATTGGTGGGTTCACTTATTCGCAAGGCTTAGAGTTAGCGGTTGAAGCGGGGTGGGTGACCGATCGCAACAGCATGGAACAGTGGCTCAACACCATCGTCAACTCCAGTGTCGCGACCTTGGAATTGCCTATATTAGAGCGTCTTTACCACGCTCTAGAAAAGGGTGAACTCGATGAGATTGAGCACTGGTGTAATTACCTGTACTCAAGCCGTGAAACCAGTGAATTGCGAGCGGAAGAGAAACAGCGTGGGCAAGCATTGAATACTTTGTTGAAGCGCTTAGATATCGATATTTCACTGGTGGACTCTGTTGATAGTCACCCAAACCAATTGTTGGGCATGTGTATGGCGGCTCAGCATTGGGGTATTGATTTAGAGAGCCTCAAGCAGGGTTATTTATGGAGTTGGCTTGAAAACATCGTTACCGCAGGGGTCAAGTTAGTGCCTTTAGGTCAAACCGATGGTCAGTTGGCATTGATTAATATCACCAACACCTTTCCTGAGGTGATCGAAAAGGCCCGCACGATAGAAGATTGGATGATAGGCAGCTTTTCGCCTTCGATGGCATTAGCGAGTTCATTGCACGAAACACAATACACACGACTATTTCGTTCGTAGCGGTTAGCGCGAACGATGTAGCAAAAAGAATATAAGGAAGTAGACAATGGAAAGTTATAAGCAACCACTTCGAATTGGTATTGGCGGCCCGGTAGGGTCTGGTAAAACAGCGCTATTAGAAGTGCTTTGTAAAGCGATTCGCGACAAGCTCAATATCGCAGTGGTAACCAACGACATCTACACTCAAGAAGATGCCAAGATACTTACGCGAGCAGAGGCTCTAGAACCAGATCGTATTATTGGTGTTGAAACGGGTGGCTGTCCGCACACGGCGATCCGTGAAGATGCGTCGATGAACTTAGCTGCGGTAGAAGAGCTTGCCAAGCTGCATAAGAACCTCGATGTGGTATTCGTCGAAAGTGGCGGTGATAACTTGAGTGCGACGTTCAGCCCTGAATTAGCCGATCTTACCATCTACGTGATTGATGTAGCGGAAGGGGAGAAGATCCCACGTAAAGGTGGTCCGGGTATTACACGATCCGATCTGTTAGTCATCAACAAGATCGATTTAGCACCATATGTGGGTGCGTCACTTGAAGTGATGGAGCAAGACACTCAACGCATGCGACCAACTAAGCCATACGTGTTCACCAACCTCAAAGAGAGCCAAGGTTTAGATTTCATCATCAACTTTATTGTGACGGAAGGGATGCTGACCATGAAGGAGCCTTCTACGACGGAGTCGTGAGTAAGGTTTGAATCAGGTAGTTTTCTTTTACAGCCAGTAGATATACAAAAGCCCTGTCGATTATCGATAGGGCTTTCTGGTTTTAAATGATTTTCAACGTTCTAGTCGAACCTAAAGCTCACTCTTAGCGACTCTTGTTGTCACTTGCGACTCAATCACACCGTCTTCAACTTGAGTGGTGATCACTTCACCGACTTCGACATCGTTAATTGATGATACTGTCTTGCTCGATGCGGAATGAGTAATGCTGTAGCCACGCTTTAGGGTTGCCAGTGGACTAACGGTTTCTAGCTTCTCTGCAGCCATGGCTAGCTGATGGCGAGTGGTTAGCAGTGTTTTATCCATCGCATCTAATAGCTTTTGCTCTGAACGTTGCAGATGCAGTTTTTGTTCACCAAGGCGCTTCACTGGTGAGTTCAACTGAAGTTGGTGCTGTTTACGTTCAACACGCTGTGCATGTTGTTTTAGGTATTGAGTCATACCACGACGCAAACGCATGTCTAGGTCATCAAGCTGCTGACTCTGCTTTTGCAGTTGGTAGCTCGGGTGCTGTTTCTCCAAGCGGTATTTTAACGTTTGAGTGGATTGTGCTTGTTTGATTAACACATGACGAATCGCACTCACCAAGCGAGCACGTTTAGAGGCATAAGCTTGCTCTTTATGACTGTTGTCACGGCTAACCAATTCTGCAGCAGCTGACGGCGTTGGAGCACGCATATCTGCGACGAAATCGGCGATAGTGACGTCAACTTCGTGGCCAACTGCGCTGATAATCGGGATCTGGCTTGCTGCAATTGTGCGAGCAACGATCTCGTTATTGAAGCACCATAAGTCTTCTAATGAACCGCCGCCACGACCCACGATCAACACATCACACTCATTGCGTTCGTTAGCTCGTCCAATCGCTTGAGCAATCTGAATTGCCGCCTCTTCGCCTTGAACCATGGTCGGGTAAACCACAACAGGCAATGAAGGATCGCGTCTTTTCAGTACATCAAGAATATCAAACAGCGCAGCGCCCGTTTTTGAGGTGATAACGCCAACGCGCTTTGGGTGTTCAGGAAGTGGTTGCTTACTCGATTGAGCAAACAGGCCTTCTGCGGCAAGGTTCATCTTCAGTTTTTCAAACTCTTGCTGAAGCTTACCGTCACCCTCTGGCTGCATGCTTTCGATGATCAGTTGATAATCACCACGTGGCTCATAAAGAGACAGGCGAGCTTTGACTAGAACTTGATTACCATTCTGGGGCTTAAAGGTGACACGGCGGTTATTGCCACGAAACATGGCGCACTTAACTTGAGCGCGAGAGTCTTTAAGCGTGAGGTACCAGTGACCAGATACAGGTGCAGAGAAGTTTGAGATTTCACCAACGAGCCAGACTATTCCCATTTCGTTTTCTAATAGGAGACGAACCTCTGAGTTGAGGCGAGAAACAGTAAAGATGTTTGGATTAGTCATAGAAGCACTATCTTTCCTTGAAGGAAGGTCTTTCTTGGAATCTCACAGGGCGTGAGTATGGAAGATAGCGGCAATATAATACATAGCAAGGGGGTAAATGCAAATTAAAAGTACAAAAATGTGTAGCCAAGCGATTTCTTTGGCCGTATAATCCGTCCGCAATATCTAATCCAAATGCAGTTTGATTTTCCTTAATTGGCTGCCCTCATTAGGCGAAACGATGAGATTGGATTGTTTCTTTTTACTCCTATTATTGTGAGATATTGCAAATGCTAAGAATTGCCAAAGAAGCGCTGACATTCGACGACGTACTGCTAGTGCCAGCACACTCCACCGTTCTCCCTAATACAGCTGATCTTCGCACTCAGCTGACGAAGAATATTTCCCTAAACATCCCAATGATATCTGCATCTATGGATACTGTGACAGAAGCTCGCCTAGCGATTGCACTGGCACAAGAAGGCGGAATAGGCTTCATTCATAAGAATATGTCAATCGAACAGCAAGCTGAAATGGTTCGCCAGGTTAAAATTTACGAAGCTGGTGTGGTTTCTCACCCAGTAACAGTAAGCCCTGACGCGACAATCGCTGATGTTGTAGCCCTTACCCAAAAACACGGCTTTGCCGGTTTCCCTGTTGTTACTGAAACAAACGAACTTGTTGGTATTATTACTGGCCGTGACGTTCGCTTTGTTACTGACCTTTCTAAGAAAGTTGATGTAGTAATGACACCTAAAGCTCGCCTTGCTTCTGTTAAAGAAGGTGCAACTCGTGAAGAAGTTCAAGAGAAAATGCACGAAGCGCGTGTTGAAAAAGTTCTTGTTGTAAATGATGACTTCCAACTTACTGGAATGATCACTGCAAAAGATTTCCACAAAGCAGAACGTAAACCAAACGCTTGTAAAGATGAGCGCGGCAGCCTACGTGTAGGTGCAGCTGTTGGTGCTGGCGCTGGTAACGAAGAGCGCGTTGCTGCTCTAGTTGAAGCTGGCGTAGACGTTCTACTTATCGACTCTTCACACGGTCACTCTGAAGGCGTACTTAACCGTATCCGCGAAACTCGCGCTGCATACCCTGATCTACAAATCATCGGTGGTAACGTAGCAACTGGCGCTGGCGCTCGTGCTCTTATCGAAGCGGGTGTTAGTGCGGTTAAAGTAGGTATCGGCCCGGGTTCAATCTGTACGACTCGTATCGTTACTGGTGTTGGTGTTCCTCAAGTAACAGCAATCGCAGACGCAGCTGAAGTAGCTAACGAATACGGTATTCCAGTAATCGCAGATGGCGGTATCCGCTTCTCTGGCGATATCTGTAAAGCTATCGTTGCTGGCGCATCTTGTGTGATGGTTGGTTCAATGTTCGCGGGTACTGAAGAAGCACCGGGTGAAGTTATTCTTTACAACGGTCGTTCTTACAAGTCTTACCGTGGTATGGGTTCTCTTGGCGCTATGTCTCAAGGTTCTTCTGACCGTTACTTCCAATCTGACAACGCTGCAGACAAGCTTGTTCCAGAAGGTATTGAAGGTCGTATCGCATACAAAGGTCGTCTAAAAGAGATCGTTCACCAACAGATGGGCGGTCTACGCTCAAGCATGGGCCTAACGGGTTCTGCAACTGTTGAAGACATGCGTACTAAAGCTGAGTTTGTTCGTATCTCTGGTGCGGGCATGAAAGAATCTCACGTACACGATGTTCAAATCACGAAAGAAGCACCTAACTACCGTTTAGGTTAATAATACGTCCAAACGTTTGAATAATGTGCTGATTTAGTCGGCACATTAATATACCAATCGTAGTAAATAACTGGTCATCCTAGCTTGTTAAAAACCTCGATAACTTCGTTAGAATTTTTGATTGTAGAATAACTACTTATCAGAACTCTTTGTCGAATAGAGCAGCCTCGTTCTCAGGCTTTTTTCCTACGCTATTCCTGAACACTTACTTACTGTGATTGGTATTATATCTACCGCCTGTTTTGTTAAAAGTCCGATTGTCTCAAAACACGTGGTTAAAGATATCTAACGAAAACGTTTGCTTTATTTCTTGAAGAGTTAATCAGAGGTGAGTAAACTCACCTCCGTTTTATCACATAGCCAATAAGACTGCTTACAATGACTAAAAATATTCATGACCAACGTATTCTAATTCTAGACTTCGGTTCTCAATACACACAGCTAGTAGCTCGTCGTATTCGTGAGATCGGTGTTTACTGTGAACTTTGGAGCTGGGACGTAGAAGAAGCGGATATTCGTGAATTCAATCCAGACGGCATCATCCTATCTGGTGGTCCTGAAAGTGTAACGGAGGAGAACTCTCCACGTGCACCTCAGTACGTATTTGATTCAGGTGTTCCTGTATTCGGTATCTGCTACGGCATGCAAACTATGGCTGAGCAACTTGGCGGTAAAGTAGCAACGTCTACTGAGCGCGAGTTCGGCTACGCAGCGGTACAAGTGACTGGCGAATCTGCACTTTTCGCTGACCTTGAGTCTACTCAAGATGTTTGGATGAGCCACGGCGACAAAGTAGTTGAGATTCCAGCTGATTTCACAAAGATCGCTGAAACAGACACTTGCCCATACGCTGCAATGGCAAACGAAGAGAAGAAGTACTTCGGTGTTCAATTCCACCCAGAAGTAACACACACTAAAAACGGCCTGAAAATGCTTGAGAACTTCGTTCTTAACGTATGTGGTTGTGAAGGTCTGTGGACTTCAGCTTCAATCATTGAAGATGCAGTTGCACGTATTAAAGAACAAGTAGGTGACGACGAAGTTATCCTTGGTCTTTCTGGTGGTGTTGATTCATCTGTAGTTGCGATGCTTGCTCACCGCGCTATCGGCGACAAACTAACATGTGTATTTGTTGATAACGGCCTTCTTCGTCTAAACGAAGCTGAGCAAGTTATGGATATGTTTGGTGACCAGTTCGGCCTAAACATCATCAAAGTCGATGCAGAAGATCGTTTCCTTAAAGCTCTGGAAGGCGAAGCTGAACCAGAAGCTAAGCGTAAAATCATCGGTCACGTATTCGTAGATATCTTCGATGAAGAGTCTAAGAAACTATCTAATGCTAAATGGCTTGCTCAGGGTACTATCTACCCAGACGTAATCGAGTCTGCAGCATCTAAGACAGGTAAAGCACACGTAATCAAATCTCACCACAACGTTGGTGGCCTTCCTGATGATATGGAAATGGGTCTTGTTGAACCTCTACGTGAGCTGTTTAAAGATGAAGTACGTAAGATCGGCCTTGAGCTTGGTCTTCCATACAACATGCTTTACCGCCACCCATTCCCGGGTCCTGGTCTAGGTGTTCGTGTTCTTGGCGAAATCAAGAAAGAGTACTGTGATCTACTGCGTCGCGCAGATGCTATTTTCATTGAAGAGCTTCACGCTGCTGACCTTTACCACAAAGTATCTCAAGCATTCACGGTATTCCTACCAGTACGTTCAGTTGGCGTAATGGGCGATGGCCGTAAGTACGATTGGGTTGTATCTCTACGTGCCGTAGAAACTATCGACTTCATGACTGCTCACTGGGCACACCTACCATACGACTTCCTAGGTAAGGTTTCTAACCGTATTATCAACGAAGTTAACGGCATTTCACGTGTTGTTTACGATATTTCTGGTAAGCCACCAGCAACTATCGAGTGGGAATAATCTCTTAGAGATTTAACCAGCTTTGATTAAGATCTTAAGCCTCGAACTCAGTTTGGGGCTTTTTTCTTTTCGATTGATTATATTGATTCATTACATTAACGGCTTATGAGCAATACCTCGAAATCAAATGAACAATAACTAGAAACCAAATGAGTTGGAAACTAGATATCAGCTCAAGAAACCATGAGACGCTTTGTTGTGCTGAGCCATGTATCAAAAAGATCACTCGCACTTTTTATAAATTCACACAGCTACAGCTAGGCCATTCCACATGTGAAGCATACTCTTTGATGGACTTATTAAGGACAGATAAGAGAATCCATCATGTTAAAAATCAAATATTTGGCGACAGTACTGGGCTGCACATTAGCAGCGCAAAGTCATGCGTCTTTGAACATTCAACCTGATCCGCAAAACCCGAATGGTTACCTTGTTGAAAAGTCGGCTTTACAAGCTGCTGAACAAGCGAAAACATCCGATCCTATGTATGCGATCTGGTCACAGGCCCTTCAAACTCGCCCGAATACAATCGTTGAAGCGATTGACCCCGGTTCCCCCTCGAATCCTGAAAACATAAAGCGTGTAGAGCGCGTGTTCCCACAATCTGAATGGGACTTCCTCACTCAGATGGCAGCGCCAGAATACACCTACACTCGCTTCTTACGTGCGATCGGTAAATTCCCAGCGTTCTGTGGAGAGTACACCGATGGCCGTGACTCCGATGCCATCTGTAAAAAATCCATCATCACGGCCTTTGCTCACTTTTCACAAGAGACGGGTGGGCACATCGCGATAGGCAACACCTCTGATAATCCATTAGCTCTAGAAGAGTGGCAGCAAGCGCTGGTGCATGTTCGCGAAATGGGTTGGTCTGAAGGCCAAGAAGGTTACACCACAGGTTGTGGTCAGAATGATTGGCAGAATGCCCGTTGGCCATGTGCTGCGGGGCAGGGTTACTTCGGACGTGGTGCTAAACAGCTTTCTTACCATTTTAATTACGGCGCGTTCTCTGAAGTGATGTTCGATGGCGATGCGACGGTGCTTCTCAACAATCCGGGATTAGTGGCGGATTCTTGGTTGAACTTAGCGTCTGCTATCTGGTTCTTTTTAACACCACAAGCGCCTAAACCGGCAATGCTGCATGTAATTGACCGAACATGGACACCATCTCAACGTGAATTGGATGCGGGTATTGGCTATGGCTTTGGTACCACAATCAACGTGATCAATGGTGGTATTGAATGTGGCGAGCAGAACAAAGACAAAGGCCAACCCGTTAACCGTATTCGTTACTGGGAAGGGTTAGCCGCGCACTATGAAATTCCTGTAGAAGCCGATGAAGCCAATACATGTTGGCAGCAAACGCCTTACGGAAGCTTGAATCTCAACGGAGCAACGGATGTGTTGTACACCAACTGGGATGGTAACTGGAAATACTACGCAGACCGCCCTGAAGGGTATTCATTTGAGTGTGAGCTAGTGGGCTTTCAAACTGCTTATTCCGCACTGGTGGCTGGCGATTACGAGAAGTGTGTGACCAACTTTTATGGTTCTCATGCGAGTTGGCCTGAAGTGAAAGTGGTCGATAAGCTGGATCCGGTAGATCCTGGTACTGATCCGGGTGGTAATGGTTGGAGTGCGACCAAGGTTTACAACGCGGGTGACCAAGTGACTCACAACGGTGCAACCTATGAAGCGAAATGGTGGACACAAGGGGATGACCCTGCCAATGGTGGCCCTTGGAAACTAGTAGCGGGCGAGCCAACACCACCGGTAGTGACAGATCCATCGCCTGTTGATCCTGCCCCTGTCGATCCAGAACCAGTAGACCCTGCACCCGTTGAACCACCTGTGACAGAACCGCCAGTGGTTGTCGATCCATCTGAATTTATTACGTGGCAAGCCGGTGTTAGCCAAGTGAGTAATGGCGATAAAGTGACGCATAACGGTAAGTGCTTCGTGGCTAAAAACGGCCCAGGTGTTTGGGAAAGCCCAGTTCAATCGAATTGGTTCTGGGATGAAATCAGCTGTAATTGATAGTCTGAATACTGAAGAGGTGGCCTAAGTTACGAGCTTAGTAGTACGACCATAGCGATATAAATAATCAAAAGCCGAAAGTTTCTACTTTCGGCTTTTTTCCGTTTCGAACTTGGCTATTTAAGCAGGGTGATTGGTCTATTTGGCTATGTTGAAGCGCATTTAAAGACTAATTATCCAGTTAGAGGATAAAGTTCTGTACAAATGATGTTTGTGAATTTATATTCAAATTTAATTTATATTTATTCTTTTATTTTAGGGTTAAGGTGTACCTATGGAACAGACAGATATCACGTCACTCATCCCCATTGTGATTACTTTGGTGTTGTCATTGGCGACAAGGAATGTGGTGATAGGCCTTTTTGCTGGTGTGCTGAGTGGTGTTGCAATGCTGACTGGCATGTTTAGCGAACTTAACCCGCTTGATACGTTTGGTACCATGGTTAAAGGTTACCTAGTCCCTCAGCTTACAGATAGCTACAACGCTGGCGTGATTATGCTGTTGGTGTTCATCGGTGGTTTTGTCGCTTTGATGGAAAAGTCGGGTGGTGGTGTTGCGTTTGCTAAGCGTGTGACTCAGTGGGTAAGCAACAAGTGCCAAGCTCAATTGTCTGCGTGGTTTGGAGGAATCGTGATATTTTTCTCTGACTTAGGTACTCCGTTGATTGTTGGTCCTGTCTTTCGCCCTCTTTTCGATAAACTGAAACTTTCTAGACAGAAGTTGGCATTCATCATCGACTCTACATCATCACCCGTCGCGATCCTTATCCCTTTCATTGGGTGGGGCGTGTATATCATGAGCCTGATTCAGAAAGAGTTTACGGCGTTGAATGTCAATATGTCTGATTGGGATGCGTTCATCGGTGCGATTCCTTTTCAGTTCTACGCATTCCTCGCGATTTTCATCGTTCCGCTCGTGTCCGTTAAAGGTTTAGATTTTGGGCCAATGGCAAAAGCTGAGCGTGATTGCCAGGCGGGAATTAACTCTGGCGTGAATAACGAATCACTAAATCCGTTCTCGCATAAAAATGCAAAGGCATCTTTTGTCTGGGCACCATTGTTAGTGATGCTGGTGGTGTTGTGCGCCATGCTGGTACCACAAGGTTTCCCGTTCCAAAAGGTCGCAGGTTCATCATTTAGAGCGGCGTTATCATCGGCTTATTTCTTTGCGGCGATTACATTAATTTCGTTAATGGCTTACTACGGTGTAAGAAAGTTGCCTGATGGTGTTTCTGTGTACTTAAAAGGCATGGGAAACATGATGCCAGTCGCGATCATCTTGGTATTGGCTTGGGCATTAAGCACCGTTGGTAAGGAGTTGGGTGCGGCAGCTTATATTGCTGAGCAAGCACAGAGCGGCTTTCCATATTGGTTAGTACCTGCGGTCGCGTTTTTATTATCGGCTATCATTTCATTCGCAACGGGATCGTCGTGGGGAACCTTCGCGATAATGATGCCATTGGTCATTCCAACCGCTATTGCGATCGATGCGCCTTTATTAGTCGCGATCGGTGCTGTGTTATCGGGAGGGTTATTTGGTGATCACTGCTCGCCGATCTCTGAAACAACCATTCTTTCCTCAACAGGTGCAGGGTGTGATCAATTTGAACACTTTAAGACTCAGCTTCCTTACGCATTGATGAACGGCTCTATTGCTCTGATTAGTTTTGTAGTCGCAGGCTTTACGGGAAGTGCATTGGTTGTGTTAGGCGCTCTTGTTGCTCAGCTTATTCTTGTAACTCTGTTAGCCAAGCGCGACGCGAGTAAAAACGCTTCTTCAGACGTTCAATCTCAAGTGTCTGAATCTAAACCACAACAAGCGTAATTTAATCTGTCCAAGTAGATACGAGATTTAATGGACAGTAAACAAGTAACGAAAAGCTCGCCCTATTATTACTCGTGTTTGCAATTTAGTTTCTCGCTTGCTCAATCTGAACGCGCTCTTCGCATCCCGTATCTCGTTACCCGCATCTAAGCAAACCTCCGTCATTCCCTACAGTGAGGAACGAACGTGGTAGGGAGTCTCTGGCGTTTATCGTCGGTGCTTATGTCTAAAAGGAGATTCCAGATATCTCGTCCCTCGATTCTGGAATGACGATCAAATGAGTCGATACGTGACAGGGAATTTGTTTACTTATAGGTTCTATGAATTAATTAGCGTTGTTATGAAACTAATCTTCCATAAGATCATTTACACAATCTTAGTTTTCGATAACTGGATTACCTAGTTGTACGGTTTATAGATTAAAATTTTCTGACAACTTTTATTGTTTTTTTTTAATCAACCACTTTAATAAGGTAAATTCGCAATGTCGACCAAACTAGCTAACCCAGCGCCACTAGGCTTAATGGGTTTCGGTATGACCACTATTCTTCTTAATATCCACAACGCAGGTTTCTTTCCAATCGATTCAATGATTCTTGCTATGGGTATTTTTTACGGTGGTTTGAGCCAAGTTATCGTGGGCACAATGTGTTTCAAACGTGGTGACACGTTCGGTACAACTGCGTTTACTTCTTACGGCCTATTCTGGTTGTCTTTGGTTGGTTTAATCGTGATGCCTTACATGGGTCTACCTGCAAGCCCTGCAGCATTCATGGGTTGGTACCTACTACTATGGGGCATCTTCACAGGCTTCATGTTCATCGGCTCTCTATGCTACCCAGTGGCGAAGCAAGTAGTATTCGGTTCACTAACTATCTTGTTCTTCCTACTTGCAGCTCGTGATTTCACTGGCAGCGAACTAATCGGCACTATCGCTGGTTTTGAAGGTATCTTCTGTGGCGCTTCAGCTATCTACTTTGCAATGGCACAAGTAATCAACAACGAATACGGCCGCACAGTACTGCCTATCGGTGAGAAGAAAGCGCCTCAAATGGCAACACAAGAAATCGCTGCTTAATACTCTAACTCGGGAACAGTTAGTTTGTTATAAGCCATTTATTAGTTATGAATAAAACAAAAGGGGTTAGCCGAAATAGCTAACCCCTTTTTTATGCGTTATTAATAGCACTATTTGTTAAAGCGATCTATTTGCTAAGGAAAGCTTAAGCTGAAGGTTGCTCTACAGGTTTAGTGTCTGCAGCTTCTGCTTCTGGAGACTTGCCTGTTTTACGCTTGTACTTCTCTTCCCAGTAAGTTGCACCTTTAATGCCTAGTTTTACAGGGTTGAATGTGTACTCAGTTACGCCTTGTTTCTGCTGTTCTTCGTAGTCAGCTAGAGCTTTAAGCGCAGGCTTAGACATGAAGAAGATGATCAGAATACCAACGATGTTTAACCATGCCATCAAGCCAACACCAACATCACCCATTGCCCATGCAAGGTTCGCTGTTTTAACTGTGCCATAGAAAACGGCAGTGATAAGAACAAGCTTAAGTACGAACATCATGCCAGGGATCTTGATGGTACGACGTAGGTAAGCAATATTCGTTTCTGCGATGTAGTAGTAAGCAAGAATCGTTGTAAATGCGAAGAAGAACAGAGCAAATGCGATGAATGGCTTACCAATGCCTGGTAGTGCACTTTCAATAGCAAGCTGTGTAAATACAGGACCGTTGGCACCAATGTTTGCTGCTAGGTTCTGAACAAGGAACACACCCTCAGCGCCGCCGTGAACGTTGTAAGCACCAGTGATGATGATCATGAACGCTGTAGCAGAACATACTAGAAGAGTATCGATGTAGATAGAGAATGCTTGTACTAAACCTTGCTGAGCTGGGTGATCAACACTTGCAGCAGCTGCCGCGTGAGGACCAGTACCTTGACCTGCTTCGTTTGAGTAAACACCACGCTTAACACCCCAACCAATTGCAGCACCGAAGCCTGCCATAGGTGTGAATGCATCACCAACAATCATTGCGAAAACAGTTGGCACTTGGCTGATGTTTAGCAGAATGATAACGAACGCGATGATGATGTAAGCCAATGCCATGAAAGGAACAACGATCTGTGTGAAGTTCGCAATACGTTTAACACCACCAAAGATGATGAAAGCAAGGATGATAGCAACAACAGTACCGGTGAAAATTTTAGCGAAACTGAATGTACCGACAGCTGTTTCAATCATGTCACCTGAACCAAATGCAGCTTCTACAGCATTACCAATACTGTTTGACTGAACACCTGGAAGCAAAATACCACATGCAAAAATAGTCGCGATTGCGAAGATCCATGCGTACCACTTCTGACCCATTGCTTTTTCAATGTAGTAAGCCGGACCACCACGGAACTGGCCTTCGTCTTCTTCTTTGTAGATTTGCGCTAGCGTAGATTCTGCATAAGCAGTCGCGGCGCCAAAGAAGGCTACAACCCACATCCAGAATACTGCACCTGGGCCACCGAAACCGATAGCGGCAGCAACACCAGCAATGTTACCTGTACCTACACGGCCAGATAGCGAAACGGCTAGAGCTTGGAAAGACGAGATGCCTTTTGATGAGCTTTTACCCGATAGTAGCAAGCGCCACATTTCAAAGAAGTGACGGATTTGAACAAATCGAGTCATGATGGAGTAGAACAAACCTGCACCTAAACATAGGTAGATAAGTACTGGGCTCCAGATTATTCCATTCAAAAAATCAACGAATGACTGCATGAGTATTTTCCCTGTTAGTTTTGCTTATGATTGTTTTTCGAACAACACAATACTTCACTTGTAACCCGAGTGTTAAATTATTTAACTGCCTATTAGGATTACTGTGACATAAAGCATGTTACAGGGAGTATTTGTTAACGCTTAGTGCTAATTTGATAATCGTTTCATTAAAATTGATATGCAATTGGTTGTTTTTAGTGTCGGTTTGTAAAGTGAATAAATAGTGATTAATACAAATTTTCGAAACTCACAATATGTGTCAGAAGGGAAAGTAGAAGAAAAATGAGAGGAAACGTTGTTCAGTACTAATGACTGTTAACACATTACGACGGTAAAGACGCAAGAATATATCACCGATATAGTGAAATTAGGCAGGTTTAAGGGGAGGTATTATTTAAAATATCAGTAGTGATTTTTAGAACTTTCCGTAAGGATTACCGCAATCAGAAATCGTGAATCAATCGCCTGTTTTAAACGACTTTAAATCCTTTTCCAACCAAAGCTTGAGCGAACTCAGACTGAGTGTTTGGATCTCCGTGAATCAAATGTACCTCTTTGGGTGGCACGGTTATTTCTTCTATAAATCGATTGAGATCATCTTTATCAGCATGAGCAGAGTAGCCAGACATACTATGGATCTGAGCCTTCACCTCAACGTGTTGGTTATCGATGGAAACCTGTTTTTCTCCTTGTTGTAGCTCTCGCCCGAGCGTTCCGTGAGCTTGATAGCCTGCTAAAATCACATCGGTTCGTTTATCGGGAAGTAAGGCGGATAAGTAGTTCATTATCCTGCCGCCCTGACACATTCCAGAAGCTGCGACCACAATTGCGGGTTCACCTGTCGACTTGAGGCGATTCACGATTTTCTTGTGCATTCTATGTCCATCGACGGTAATGCACTGCTCAAAAGCGAGTGGGTGACGTTTCAGTTCAAGGCGGTGCTTTGCTTCTTGTCCCCAGAGCTCTTTAAAGCGTCGGTATGAACGCGTCACTTTCTGAGCCATAGGTGAGTCGAGAATAATAGGAATATCGCTGCTGAGTTGATGCTCAAAGATCAGATTTTCGATATCAAACAGCAGTTCTTGTGTTCTGCCGATGCTAAAAGCCGGAATTAAAATAACGCCACCATCAAGCAGCGAACGATCAATGATCGCCTTCAAGCGCTCCGATCTCGTTGCAATATCGTCATGTTTACTGGTGCCGTAAGTTGATTCGATAAATAGGTAATCGGCTTGTTGTGGTGGCAGAGGATCGGGCAGCAGTGGTGTGTTAGTTGGGCCTAAGTCGCCAGAGAAGACTACGACCTCTTGGCTTGGTAACTTAATCTCTATATAGGCCGAACCTAAGATATGCCCTGCAGGTTGAAAACGGGCATACAGAGTATTTGGCCTATGATGAACCTTCCCGTCGTTTTGCTGTTTAGAGACAATTGGAAACCATTCGCCGTAAGGCTTGGGAGCTATCAACGAATGAATCTTTTTAAGGATGAGTTTGGATTGTTTATGACTGAGCCCTTGCAGTTTTAGGCCGTCTTCAATCATTAAAGGGGCGAGCTCTGCGGTGGCTTGCGTGCAATAAATCGGTTGGTTAAACCCACTGGCGAGTAACCAAGGTAATCGGCCAATATGATCAATGTGAGTATGGGTCAGCAGCAGAGCGTTGAGGTGGGATGTTTCAAATTCAATATCAAGAGGGCGAGTGTCCGCACCTTGAAGCTTTTTACCTTGAAGATCTAAACCTTGAAAAAGGCCACAATCGATGAGCACCGCTTGGCCTGAATCTCTTAGCTCGTGACAAGATCCTGTGACAGTATGTTTGCCACCATGGTGAATCACTTCCATCGTTTGCTCCCATTGCTCTATAAAGCCGTTAACGCCTGTTTTTATTTTGCGGATAAGCGCCAGCAAGTAAAACAAGAACAATGAGAGTTGCGATCGTTGAGTGTCTTTTTAAGTAACTGAGCGATGACTCAGTGGTTTCGTTGCGAGTTAGTTCGTAGAAGAACGGTCTGAATCCAACTCTGGTTTTTGCTGCGCCTCTAAACGAGCCACTTCGGCATCAAGCTCTGCTATTTTCTCTGCCATGAGTGCGTGACAGCGATTGGCCAGCTCTCTTGCGTCGCTAAGCTTGTATCCGGATACATCGATAGGTTCCAACATCTCGGTGATCACAATGCCATTATTGGCACGATTAAAGTCGATCTTATTGTGCGTGGTGCTAGTACACATCGGGGTGATAGGCACACCAGCTTCAATTGCCATTCGGAAAGCGCCTGTTTTGAATGGCAATAGTCCACGCCCTTTACTACGGGTTCCTTCCGGGTAAACCCAAACAGACAGATCTCTCTGATGAATCGCTTCCGCCACTTGTTTGATGGTATCGCGTGCTTTGGACTTATCTTCGCGGTTAATCATGATGTTACCGGTGATCCAATACAGCAGGCCAAAGAAAGGCACGTACAACAAATCGCGCTTGCCCAATGAAACGGTGCGCGGTCTTAGCATTCCTGGATCGGTCACAAAGTCCAATATGCTTTGGTGGTTAGAGATGTAGACGCTGTTTTCTGGTGTTGGGGCATTGTCTAGGCCGCGCTGCACCAGTTTTACACCGATGATCTTTTGGAGTTGGTTGAACCAACGACAGAAAACGTACACATGCTTGGGGTTCTTGGGGCTAAACAAGCAGTAAACAAAAGCACATAGAGTGGTGAAAATAATAAACACCGTAGCCAAAATAATACGAAGAACAGCAAGCACAATTCACTCCTTACTCACCGCAAGATGGCAGTGATTAAATAGTTTTAGATGCTTGAAGTCTTCACTCTATTTAACCGAATTGCAACAATTAACTGTGATAGGGGGCTATTTTTAGATCTTTATATAAAACAAGGACTAACAATGGATGTTTGACACAGTTATCGAGCTTACACGTGTTCACCAGTAATGGCTCATGATCACCAATACTGTTTATTTGGATCCGATTTTTCTACCCATTCAGGATCTTGACGCGACTCTAAATAGAGTTGTAGGCCGTTATAGGACATGAAAGCTGCAGGGCCGCCGAGGTGCTCGAAATAGTCAAAATACTCATCTTCGAGAGCACAAAGGTGGGCTAAATCTTTAACCTTGTTAGCCAGCGCCCACTGAATGGCAAATACAGGCGCTATTGAGCCTGAAATATTCACCTCTTCGACGTTTGGGTTAAACATTGAATTAGCTTGCTCAAGCAGTATCTCTTCTTGTTCAGACTCTTGTTGTAGTACCTCTTCGACGATCTCCGAGCGCTTGGTATTAGAGACATTCTTGTTCAGCTTGGTGATTCGCAGTGCGTAGCTAAACCTTTCTGATGAAACGATGTCGACAAGCTGCGACAACAGCTCTTTGTCTACGCCTGCTGCCTTGGTGAAATAGTCGATACATGAATTGATTGAGGCATAACGAGTACCGTCAAACTCAAAGCCACTGGTTTCGTCGTATACCTCAAGTGGGATGTCATCAACCGACAAAGGCCAGCCTTTATAATCGACGCGTTGTTTGGCGATTTGATACATCTTCCAAGCGCTGCGCCCAAACCCACCGAGCGTCGAACCCGAGAAATCAGAATCAATAAGCTCTTGCTCCGTCCAGTTCTCACCGATGCCAAGGTGCTTAGCGTACTTGTCTATCAGAGTGTGTTTTATCTGATCGCGCACTGACCAAATTGAGGTTAGATTCTTTGAATAGTTAATTCTCGCACACTCATTACAAGCCGGCAGTGCTATCGGTGAATGGCCTATCTTGGCAACCGCCTGCGCTGTCTTAGGGAATTCAACAAGGTTACTGGAAGGTTCACCACAAAACCAACAGGTGTGGCGCAGGTTGAACGGGGTGTCTATGTGTGAGTATGTGTTCATTAGTCTTTATCGGCTAGGTGCTTGAGGCGAGTTAATCATCTTCAAACAATTATCTCTGTTCGCACGTCAGCTTGCACCTTGTTTGTTTTTGTTTTTCTGACGAGATCAATTCGAGGTGTGACTCGCCTGATGAACTCATTAGGTGGATATTGATATAAAACAGTCACTAACGATAAATGCTGATTGGTGTGGCTGAACTTACATGAGCTGCTAGCAATCGCCTAAGCTCCCCATTACTATTGAGATAGACTCCTTACTCCAATAGCGCATATGTCCTCATCGATTCCTTTTTACGATAAAAATGCTCACACACTTTGCCAGCAGTACAACTCAGTGACCTTCGAGAGGGTGCATAAAAGCTGGCAAGCTTATTGGCCTTTAGTGGGCGATAAAGTACTCGATGTCGGTGCTGGATGCGGTCGTGATGCGCTATGGATGCACAAGGCCGGATCTGATGTTATTGCGATAGAACCAAGTGCTTCATTACGCGAACAAGGCTCGAAATATACAGGCCCAAGTGTTACCTGGATTGATGATTCACTGCCTTCGCTTAGTCGCACTGAAAACCTCGGAATGCGTTTTGACCTGATATTGGTGAGTGCGGTTTGGATGCACTTAGCCCCGTCTCATCGAGAACGAGCATTTAGAAAGTTGTCTAACTTGCTAGCTCCAAATGGCAAGTTGGTGATCACTCTGCGTCATGGGGAGTTTCAAGACAGTCGACAAGGCTATGAAGTCTCGGTTGAAGAGCTCGAGCGTTTATCAAAAAACAGCGCCTTGTTGGTTCGTCATGTTGATGATAGCCAAGATACATTGAACCGCAGTGAGGTGTGGTGGCAAACCGTGGTGATGACACTACCAGACGATGGCTCCGGTGACTTGAACAAGGTGCGCCACATTATTGTGAATGACAACAAGTCGGCCACATACAAGTTGGCTTTGTTGAGAACTCTACTGAGAATTGCTGATGCGCATTCAGGCGCTGTGATTGATCGAACTGATGGGAAAATTTCTCTACCAGTGGGCTTGGTTGCTCTGTATTGGGTTAGGCAGTTTAAGCGACTGATTGATATCGACATAGAAGGCGCTGGGATTCAGCAAAATAGCAACACAACGAAGGGACTTGGGTTTGTAAAAGAGGATGGTTGGAATAAACTCAAACACTTAAGTGCTGATGATCTAGCGATAGGCGCTATGTTTCTCGGCGATGAAGCCAAGGCTCTACAAAAGCTATTTTCACAAACGATCAGTACCATTAAATCAGGACCTGTGACTTTCATTTATCAAGGCTCGAAAGACAACCGACTATTCGATATATACCCACCTCACAAACGACGGAAGAGCCTAGAATCACTGGTCATTGATAGTGAGTTCTTAGAAAGTTTTGGTTATTTTACTCTCGATGAAAGCCTGTGGGAGTGCTTTAGAATCTACCACTCGTGGATTGAACCGCTGGTGGTGAATCAATGGGTCATGGAGATGCAGCGTTTCGAGTTGAACCGACAGCGAAGCATTTCACTACAGACTTATCACGACTGCTTGGTATGGATCGATCAAAACCATGATACTCGCGATGTGCGTAAACGTGTCGAGCAACTTAGATCTGATCGTGCCGACATTGTCAGCGTGTGGAGTGGAAAATCATTAAAAAATGAGTATCACGTTGATCACTGTTTGCCTTTCGCTTACTGGCCAAACAACGATAAGTGGAACCTCTTTCCTACTACAAGCAAAGAGAACTTAAGTAAAAGTGATAAAGTTCCTACGGCTGAAAAGCTGCGCTCGTCTAAGTCGAGGATTCTAGAGTGGTGGCAACTCGCTTGGAACGATTCGGCTCATTTTGAACAACAATTCTTTTCAGAAGCCGCGCTTTCGTTACCTAACATCCCTGCGCAGTGTCGAGACTTTGAAGAGGTGTTCGATGCAATGGGCTTGCAGGTACGTGGTGTAAAAAGCAGACTGCTGATTAGTGAGTGGCACTGATCATTAAGTGGGCTAGTTATCCCAAATAACCCTCAACAAACTAATCATCGAGAACATAATGAAATACATCGGAATTGATGGCTGCAAGTCGGGTTGGATCGCTTGGATTGTCTCTGACAATGAGATACCTGCGTTTAAAGTGGTAAACACCCTCGATGAGCTAGCGAGTGATCTTATCGGTTCAACGGCGCTTATCGATATGCCTATTGGTTTTAGTGATGCACAAACTCCAGATCGCTTGTGTGACAAAGCAGCAAGGCGTTTTCTAACCAGCAAACGTGGTTCTTCGGTGTTTCCGGTTCCGTGTCGTGAGGCGGTTTACCAAACCGATTACATTGCGGCGTGCAGTGCCAATGTGGAGCAGCTTGATAAGAAGTTTTCTAAACAGACTTGGGGAATTGTGCCCAAGATTCGCGAGCTTGATGAGCTCATTGAAACTCATCCCAATCTTTCTATCAGGGAATCACATCCTGAAGTGGTGTTTGCAGCATTGAAAGACGAACCGCTGACGTTTTCAAAACGAACGCAAGAAGGCAAAGAGGAACGGCTTTCTATTATTCAGCAGCTATCCCCTCAATGGTGTGACCGCTTGTCGTTGGCCATTTCAAATACCAAACGTAAAGACGCCGCGATAGACGATATTTACGATGCGTTCGTACTTATGTTAGTTGCCTATTACGCTCCGCAATTATCGACCTTACCTGAACTTTCTGATGTTGGTGGAGAAGCTGACAAGGATCAGAACGGACGAGTTAGAGAGATTGTTTACTGGAACAAAACACGCTAATAAAGCGTGCGCTCAACTTGGCTTAATATGCTATTTTCCAACTTCTGCTACTTTTCACTCTTACTATTTTGAGTTTTTGATATGAAACGTTTTATTGTCGGCTGTCTGGCCACTGTGCTCAGTGCAGTGAGTTATGCCCAAGTCGCTCCTATATCTCAATGGCAATGCGACATGATGAAAAAGAACAATGTCTTGAGTAGTGGTGCGCCCGTTGGTTGTGAGCGACTATCCAAAGTGGATTTCGATTTCATTAGTTTCAAAGGGGAAACGCAACAGGGCAATATGATCGTGCTTGATGTTATTGCGCCTGCTGTTGAAAAAATCTTTTCAGAGCTCAAACAGCGCAATTTTCCTCTTCATTCCGCTCGCCTAATGCGTGAATTCAGAGGTGATGATAGCGCCTCAATGGATGCGAACAACAGCAGCGCCTTTAACGCTCGTCCTATTACAGGCGGAGGAGGTTGGTCGAAACATGCCTATGGTGTGGCAATCGACATCAACCCAGTTCAAAACCCTTTCTTAGAGTTTGATAGCAACGGAAGAATCACGGTAAAGCCTTCACAATCTGCGACTCGTTATGTGAACCGTACTCGTTTTCGTGCTCGTGATGAAATTGAACGCCGCGGCATGGCTGAAGATGTGGTGGAGCTGTTTGCCCATCACGGATTTATGATCTGGGGAGGGGATTGGAATAGCCCAATCGATACTCAGCATTTTGAGGTTGGATCAAGAAAGTTCGTTAACCAACTGCTCTCTAAACCACAACCTGAAGCCAAGGTGTTATTTGAGCGCTACGTCGAATCTTATCGACAGTGCTATCTCAAAAATAAAGGTGAGGACGCAGAAAAAGCTCGAGCTATCTGTGCAAAGAAAACAGTCGGGACTTTTTAGTGCTATGTTTATCTAGAACCGTTTGTGTTTTAGCAAGTTAAACTCGCTTCAGGTGTGTTTTGAATCGCTAAGGTCAGCGCTCGTCGTTGGCCTTTTTTGTATTCATTTCTTCAATAGAACACCGAGCATTGAAAAGGTTATTGGGTATCCATTAGTCAATAATCGATAAGCGAATGCAGCGCAAAGTCATCGGTTTGTCATTTAAAAACTCATAGCGTTAACGTTATGTGAGAACCATTGCTGGTGGGGGAACTCTTCGCGCAAACGCCAGTATTATTAGTGAACTGATCACAACGGACCAACTAATGAAAAAGATACCTTTGGCTCTAACTCTTTTAAGCACTCTACTTTTTTCACAATACACTTTGGCTACTGACACTTCACCTACCACTCAAAATCCCACTTACGAACTCGATGGTAAGTCGGTATTAGGTCGCACTGAGAACGTGTACCTATCTAGCGTTCAAGGGCTAAAAGACGTTCCTTTCATTGGTAAAATTGATACCGGTGCGGAAACCACTTCTATGCATGCTGAAGACATTCATGTGAAGAGCTCTAATCCCGATTACCAAAATCTCAAAGACCAAGAGTTGATGGCGGCGTTAACCGAAGACCTGTTGAACAATTCCGATGTTGATTACGATGATTGGGATGGCAGTACCTTTGCGAAATATGAGGCTGTGGTGTCTTTTAAGGTTCAAAACCCGCGGACGGGAGACATGGTATTAATCGAAGCGCCTTTAGAGCGTGTCAGCATGATACGCAGCCGCACCAGCAGCACGCCTTTGCTTCGCCCTACCGTAAAAATGTCGCTCACCATTGCAGACCAAGAGCTAAAAACCGACGTTAACCTGACCGACAGAAGCCACTTCTCTGCGCCAGTGCTGATTGGTAAAACCTTCCTTGCGGATAACGCGCTGGTGTTTGCAGGTTATGACTATTTACAAGAGCAAGAGAACGCGACCGTTGTTGGCCGAAAAGAGGTGGTGTCTATCTCTGGAATGGCGATGAACGCGACCTTCTCATTAAAAAATCGCTACAGCATCCTTCATGCAAAAGACATCGATATAGATAAGAAGAACAGTGAAGTGACGTTTGATATGTTCGACAACGACGGCAAGCAAAAAGAGATGACATTGCCGTTGGTTCGTATGTTAAGCGTGAGCGGTAAGAAGAGACCTTTGGTGTATGTGCCTGTTCAACTCGATGAAAACACGACTAAAGACGTTCTGGTGTACCTACGTGAGCGCTCGAGTAGTGAGTCGCAGTTGAGATTTGGAACCAACACCGCCAGCGAACTCTTCATGATTGACACCAGTGCTGAGAATATTTTATTAGAAGGTTCAGAGAACTTTAGTGATGTGGCTGAGTCTGGTGAGCCTATGATTATCTCGCCGGAAGAGGACATCACCCTAGATGACTTCCCGCTTAAGGCTGTGGCTTCTTTCACTGTCAATACACCTTTGCTGAAGGTCGACAGTTTTGAAATGACAGGTAAAGGCAAAGATGCTTCCGTTGAATTTTATCTTACGGATGTAAATGGTGAGAAGCAGAAGGTGACCAAGCCAATTATTAAGAAGCTTAAAGTCGGGGATGATACTCGCCCTGTTGTAAGTGGTGAGTTTGCGGTGTCTGGAAAAGTGCGTACGCAAGAGTTCGCCATCGACGTGCTCAATACAAATGAGAAAGAAGCGTACTTTATTTTAGGCAAGAAGATGGCAAAAGAGGGCGTTTACGTTAATACGCGTTCTGATTACCTTCTGAAAGCCGAACCACTGTTTAAAGTTGGGCATATTGAAGTAGTAGAAGTGAACGGCATGAAGTTCCCGGCCAAGCTCGACACTGGTGCGGATGTAAGCTCAATGAACGCAGTCAACATCAAACGATTTAAGAAAGATGGCCAAGACATGGTGAGCTTTACCTATCAAAACAACCAAGGCGATAAGCAAGATTTCACCAAGCCAGTGATTGATGTAATGCGTATCAAAGCCAAGAAAGGCGAGAAGGTGAACATTCGCCCTGTGGTAGAAATGAAGGTTAAGCTCGGAGACCTAGAGAAAGAGGTGAGGGTAAACCTTCAAGACCGTTCTCGCTTCGAATACAGCATGATCCTAGGTAAGAACTTCTTGAAGCACGGCGCAGTAGTGAGCAGCGATGAAGATTACTTGTTAGGTGATATGGAGTAACCCCTAAACTTATCTAAGTTCGTAGCAGAACAGATCTAAACAGCCACAGATTTCATTAATGGGATCTGTGGCTTTTTGTTGATTGTTAATTGATGATTGTTGCCGTGACAATATTTCAAGTAATCGTTTGTTTTTACTCAAGAGACAGATCGACTAGACTACAATGAAGTGGAATTCACTTTAATTTTTAAAACATCGTATTCGGCAGGCGAGTAAATCGTGCTGTCGGATCGAGAGAGAGAGCATGTCAAAAGCAGAAAAATCTTCGCGTAAGCTTAGTTTAATTATTATTTCGGTTATTTTAGTAGTGTGGCTTTACAGTTTGTGGGCCGACCGCGTCACACCAATGACGGGGATCGCCCGTGTTCACTCTTATATTGTGCGTATTGCTCCTGAAGTTTCTGGCAATATCACGTCTGTGCAAACTGAAAATAATCAGGTCGTTGAAACGAACCAAGTGTTGTTTGAAATTGATGCTCGAAACTATCAGATCAGTTTGCGTTCCGCTGAAGCGAATCTTGCTCAAGTAGGCCAAAATATTGGCGCAAGCACAGCGGCGGTTAACGTTGCACAAGCGAAAGTGACCGAGGCGGTTGCGGCTCGGGATAATTCTCGAGAGCAAGCGAGTCGAGTGAGTGAACTCGCCAGTAAAGGGCTGGTTAGCCGCTCTGAATTAGACAACGCCATAGAGAATCGTGATCGTGCTGAAGCGTCATTGAAAGCCGCAGAAGCCTCTTTGGTTCAGGCAAAACAAGCGTTAGGGCCAGAAGGGAGTGATAATCCACAAGTGTTGGCGGCGATTGCAGCCCTTGAGCAGGCTCAGCTCAACTTACAGAAAACCCAAGTGATGGCTCCTTCTCATGGCGTGGTGAGTAACCTACAACTGACGGTAGGCCAGCGAGCAACCGCAGGCTCACCTGTTTTGACCTTTGTTGATCCGCGAGAGGTGTGGATATCTGCGTTATACAGAGAAAACTCGCTAGAGCATATACAAGTCGGGCAAAGAGTTGAGATCGTATTGGATGCGTTACCGGGGCGAGTGCTATACGGCACGGTTGATAGCATTGGTTGGGGAACGGGTGGCAGCAATAGCACTGACCAAGAGACTGGCTTTTTAAATTCAGACACCAATTCTATTGCCGCGCAGCGCTACCCAGTCAATATTGTGTTTGATCATGGTGAGGTTCCAAGCAACATTCGTTTTGGTTCACAAGCCACAGTGGCTGTCATGACAGAGCAAAGTACCCCAGGTGAGTGGCTTGCTCAGCTTTGGATGAGAATTCTAAGCGTGTGGACTTATGTTTCATAGCTCAGCTAACTCCATTATTCGATTGGTGTTACTGCCGCTTTCGCTATTGTTCTACCATCAACAAAGTGGGCAGATGCTCGCTGTTTTGTCGCCCATGTTTGTTGTGATGTTCATGACATTGATGCCATCCAAACCACCGATTAATTTAATATTAAAGGTGATTGTTGCATTAATCTTAATCAGCTTTGGTGTGGTGTTTTTTGGTAGTGTATTGGTCGATTCGCCAACCGGTTTTGTCCTCTATTGCTGGCTATTGCTGTTCTGGAGTTATCAGCGTAGCCATCAGAATACAAAAGATATCATCGCGACACTGACCATTATCGTGGTCATCGTGATGGTGGTGGTCAACAAGCAGATGCATCTCCCAATGGCGGGATTGCCCCTATTGTTCTTTGAAAAGCTGGTGATAGCTTTGATCGTCACTTACTTGGGGTTCTGGTTGTTCCCGGGGGATGAAGTGAATGTCCTTCCGACTGCGGCCGTTTCCGATGCGCCCACTACTGGTGACTATATCATGGTTGCATTTAAAGCGACCGCGGTTGTGGTTGTGCTGGCGATTTTGGTAGGAAATTCGGTGTCACAAACGATGTTGATTGCGATTACGCTTGGCAGTATGTTGAAAAGCCCATCGAATCACGACCACCGTACATTCAGCCGAAACAAGCTTGTCACCACTGGCGTTGGCATTCTGTTTACGTTACCTGTGATGATCATGATGGTGTCAGGCGCTCCAATCTTGGTTATTTATGGCGTGAGTTTGGTGTGTGGTTTGCAACTTGCGTGTTTTGCTATCAGGCGGCAGGCGAATCTGACGATTTATCAGCTCTTGTTTACTAATTTTACGACCTTGGCTTATCAGATCATCAGCCACCCAGGATCTGCGTCCCTCTCGGCACAAATGACACGTCTATTTGCCATTGTTTGTGCAGTCATGGTTGGCGCAGTGGTACTGGGCTTTCTCAGCAGTAATACTAATCATAGTCATACCGATCACAGTAAGTGATTAATATTTATAAGTAATAATAAGGGGATAGCTCTGCCGAGTTATCCCCTTTTCACAATATGGGTTAACGACTCAAATGCCATCAGTAAAGAGCCATTTGATGAAGTGACGTGTTACTTCAATAGTCTGACTAACAAAGCGCCCGGTTCACGCATCGGATCTTGATTGACACTGAGTACATAGCCATCAGCAGGGGCGTAATAACGTTGTTTCTCAGAACCAAAACTATCATATTGAATTGAAATCAATTGTTTTGATTGTACTGATTCACTGACCTTAACTTGAGGGAGAGCGAAACCACCGACATTGGCTCTAATGGTCACCGTTTCTTTGCCTTCAAAGCAGGCATAGTGAGGCTGATCTATCTTTGTAGAGATGATATTTTCCGAGTGCAGGATATTCATCACGCCATTCACTGAACGCTCAATGAGGTCGGGTTGTAAAACCTTTCCAGAACCAACCTCGACGGTGATAGCGGGCGTACCACTTTTATTGAGCTGCGTTTCTAAAACGCCATCATCACCTGGATCATCAAAAATACAGTCAGGATTGATCAATCGAGCCATTTTGATTGCTGCGGGGATTCGATAATCGGCAAAGACATACAAAGGATACTCTGCTCCGCGAGTTTGGGTATGCAGATCGATAGCAAGATCCGCATTATGGCTGAGTAGGTTCTGCCAAATTGAATGTGTAAAACGTTGTGAGGCATCACCGTTCGGGTTTCCGGGGAATATACGGTTAAGGTTTGCTGGGGATGCATCCGGATCCGATGAAATAAAATCTCGGCTGTGCATCAACATACCTGACACATTAATCATCGGAATAATGATGACTGTGCCGTGTATCTCCTCGTTTACGAGCTTTTGAATGACCTTCTGTGCGGTAATAACTCCATTTAATTCATCACCATGAACGCCTGCCGTTACCATTATTTTGCGAGCATTTTGACTTTGCTCACCGCGATAGACGACCACAGGTAAATGATGATTTTGACCAACACCGTTAGTTTGTGCCTCAAACCAGAAACGATGGCATCCCATCGGTAAGTCATCAACATTGAGTTGAGATATTACAGGGTGTCCATTTAGAACATCATTGGTATAAGTAGTTTTTCTCACACTAGTTTCCTTTGTCTCTGGTTCACAATCTATTCTGAGTCTGTGTTGGATGATTGTTATTGAAAGCTGTGATTAAAAATGGGCAGTAAACTGCCCATTGAGATACACGTAAATATTGAAAGGCGCTGTTATGCAAAACCCAGCAGGTGAGCCGCAACAATAATAACGCTCGACAAGCAGAATAGCAGCACGATAAAGCGCCAGCAGAATTTTGCCCAATCACCCCAGTCAATGCGGCATACACCTAGTGTTGCCATCAAAGAAGCTGATGTTGGGACGATGATATTGGTAAAGCCATCACCTAGCTGGAATGCTAAAACCGCGACTTGACGAGTCACACCTGCTAAATCGGCGAGTGGCGCCATTAATGGCATCGTTAGAGCTGCCTGCCCTGATCCTGACGTTACAAAGAAGTTGAAAATAGCTTGGAAGGCGAACATCAGCCAAGCAGCCATCACTTCTGGCAATGCACTAATCACACCGCCCGCACTGCTTAAGATTGAATTCAGTACGCTTGGCTCGGTTGCATCGCTGCCGCCGCCTAAAATCAGCAAGATACCTTTAGCACTACCCACAAGAATAGCGGGCGCTAGCATCACACTTGCGCCTTCCTTAAATGAATCGGCCATGTCGTTGATGGTCATATCATTTAATCGGAAAATAACACCGATTAAGCCAGCAACAAATCCCATAGTGAAAAACTGAGAGGCAATTTCAGGAATGTACCATGCGTGAACCACTACACCCCAAATAACCCAGGTCATGCTCGCTATCACGGTGAGAATCACCAACGTATCGCCGATATTCCAACGTGATTGAGTCAAGTCTCCTTGTTGCTTCTTGAAGTAAACATCACCAGCTTTACTGTAAGATTTCGAAGGGTCTTTCTTTACCGAATTCGCATACCACATCGTAAAAGCGATGCCGAGCGCGGTGAAGAAAACCCATAGAGCGATACGCACCGATGCCCCAGATAAGACAGGTACACCAGCAATGCCTTGGGCAACAGCAACAGAAAATGGGTTCATCCAAGAAGCAGCAAAACCAATCTGAGTCGCTACGTACGTCACCATTACCGTAGTAATACCATCATAGCCAATACGTACCATTAGCGGCACGATAATAATGGCAAAGGCGACGGCTTCTTCACCCATACCAAATACAGCCCCACCGAGCGAGAACAGTGCAAATAATACTGGAATGAAAAGAGATTGACTGCCCTTGGTTTTGTCTATGAGACGCAAGATACCGTTATCAATAGTACCTGTGCGCATCACAATGCCGAAAGCACCGCCAATCACAAGCATAAACATGATAACGCCGATTGCTGAACCCCACTTAGATCCAGACACTAAACCTTCAAATACGAAGTTCATTAAGCCGATATCACCACCGCTGGCGAATAGTCCGACAGTATTGTAAATCGGGTTGCCTTGGGGGTCGGTGTGATAGGCAAATGAAGCTGGATCTAGAACGGTACGAGTTTTCTCTGCACCATCAGAAACATAGCTGATGTCTTGTGTTTCAAACATGCCTGCAGGTATGACATATGTCATTGCAGTCGCAAGCAACGCGATAAAGAAAATTAGCACCAGAGTATCTGGCATTTTCCATGTCTTATTTTGGATGGTATCCGATGTTGTGGTTGTCGTGCTCATTGTCAGTTTTTAGCTATAATTAAGATTGGCATAAAATATCACTAATTAAGCATATAATGTCAATTTTAAGTTGGTTTTTGGCTTGTTTGGTGGTGTTATGTTCTTGTTTTTGCGTGGCATGATGGTTTTTATTTTTAACTTGTTATTGCCTGGTTTTATTTAGAGGTAAAAAGTCCTAGCTCAGGTGCTTTTTAAGCAGTGCGGTAAGTTTCATAGCGCGACTCTGGATATATAAAAAACTATACCTTATGAGACTGTATCTAAGGTTGTCTCAAAAGTTTTCGCTTCTTCCTTTTTTCTTTCTTGGAGTTTGTGAGCTTTGGGATCTATACGTTGTGCTACAAGCTCTCTGAGTTCCTGTACTAGAATCCTTTCGGTTGCGAGCGTCGTAGTTGGATAGGTTCCTAAGGAAATACTAGCGCGCTTTCTTGAAGCTGGATTGGTATAAACGTACCGCCATGATTTAGTTCCATTTGGCAATACTCTGATCTGTAACCCATTCCCATCAGAAAGAACTTGCTCTTTGTCTGTTGCTCGAGTGTTTTTAACTTTAGCGTCAGTTAGAGGCGGAACTCGTCTTGGCATTTAGTTTCCCTTAGTACCCAATTTAAGTGGTGATTTGAGTATAAGGTAAATAGTTGGGTACTAAAAACGTGGGATAGTATGAAGCATCATGAGGCAGAATAGGTGGTGTTTTATAAGTAAGTACATGTAATTAAATACAAAAAAGGCCACCCGAAGGTGGCCTTTTCCAAACGTTTGGTGGAGCTGGCGGGAGTTGAACCCGCGTCCAAAAATCATTCATCATTGGTACTACATGCTTAGTCGATCTTTAATTTCACCAGCAACCTGCGAACCGACACGCTAGTTAAAGGCTAACCTGAATTATAATTCGCGCTTTTCCTCTCAGGTGGGAGAAGCCGCGCTAGCTAGTTTGGGTTTGATCTCTTATTGGTCCCCGTCTTACGAGCGGAAGCTAGGGTAAGAGAGCTCTGAGCAGGTTATTAAGCTGCTAGTGCGTAGTTTTCGTCGTTTGCGACTATTTTTTTGCGGCTTTTAACGTGGCCAACCGCCCCACGGCATGCACCTCAGACTTCAAAATTCCTGTCGAATCCTAAATCAGCCCCAAGTGTTATTTGCATAGTACCAGAAAAGCTTACCCTGTCTAGCACTGTGCGTTTAAGTGCTTAAAATTAACGCAAATTACTCTTCATAATTCGTGCTTTATCTCTCGCCCAATCTTTTTCTTTCATATCAGTACGTTTATCGTGCAGCTTTTTACCTTTCGCTACGCCAACTTTAATCTTCGCCCAAGAGCGAGACCAGTAAAGTGCGGTTGCGACAAGCGTCATGCCTTCACGGTTAATACGACCGATAAGGTTGTCGAGTTCTTTTCTCGACATTAATAGTTTACGGATACGTGTTGGGTTCGCCACGATATGAGTACTCGCTTGAGTTAGCGGAGTAATCGTCATACCACTGATGAATGCTTCGCCATCTCGGATGTATACGTAGCTTTCTGCGATATTGGTTTTGCCTTCACGTAGGGATTTTACTTCCCAGCCTTGTAGCTCAAGCCCCGCTTCTATCTCATCATCGATGAAATATTCGTGGCGAGCTTTCTTATTAAGCGCAATGGTATTACTACCGGCTTTTGATTTTGATTTATTCTTTGCCATAATGGCCTCATTATACGGAATGCGCCCTAGATGGGGAATCCTTTTTATTTGCGCTCTGGCCCAATACAATTAAAATTGCAGTTTGTGTTAATGTAACGCTGTCTTTAACAGGAGTCTATATGCCAAAGGTTACTCGTTCAGCATTAGTGTCTTTTAGTGCCGACCAGATGTTCAGCTTGGTCAATGATGTTGCTCGTTATCCTGAGTTTTTGCCAGGATGTTCTGGTTCTCGTGTGATCGAATCTTCAGATTCCGCGATGGTGGCTTCGGTTGATGTCTCTAAAGCTGGTATCAGTAAAACATTCACTACGTCGAATCGAATGGCGGATGGTGCTGAAATTTTAATGGAGCTGGTAGATGGCCCGTTTAAGAAGCTGGAGGGGGGCTGGTATTTCACTCCTCTAGACGACCAAGCATGTAAGGTTGAACTTAAACTAGAGTTTGAATTTTCTAGTCGAATGATTGAAATGGCATTTGGCAAGATTTTCAATGAACTGACAAGCAATATGGTCAGTGCTTTTACTCAACGAGCGAAACAGGTTTACTAAGCCATGACTATTGAATCAGATATGATCCACGTAGAAGTTGTGTTTGCGCTTCCACATGAGCAGCGTGTATTTACCTTAGTGGTAAATAAGAACGCGACCGTTGAAGAGATTATTGCGCAGTCTGGTGTTTTAGAGTTGTATCCAGAAATCGACTTGGCGAAAAATAAAGTTGGCGTATACAGCCGCAACGTTAAGTTAGATGCAACCGTTCGAGATAAAGATCGTATCGAAATTTATCGAGCACTGTTAGCCGATCCAAAAGAAATTCGCCGTAAGCGTGCTGAACAAGCGAAAGCGGCGGCTAAATCGTAATACCAAACAAATTTGAATGATAAAGAAGCTCGCATTAGCGAGCTTTTTTTCATCTGTTTGTTAGACAATACAGTCTACAGTCTCATTTGTTAGCAGATATTAAAAAGCCTGCTCATATGAGCAGGCTTTTGCGATTCTTGCTTTTGACTGGAAAGCTTTGTTAGTTGAAAGCTAGCGAAGGCTTTCGAAGAACTCATCACTGGCTTCAAAATCACCATTGATCGTCACTAAGGTGCCCGTTGCATCAAAGTTAACAACAAGATTTTTTTGAATCGAGTCTTCATGGCCTTTTGTGTGGTGGTAAATGTAGTACCACGTATCTGGGTAGCCATTTTCGATAAGCATAGGTGAGCCCATAACGTAACGAACTTGTGTTTTTGTCATGCCAAACTTGAGCTGATCGACAGCTTCCTGTTCAACATAGTTACCCTGATTGATGTCAATTCGATAAACCAACTTCTCTAATAGAGAGCAACCGGTCAACATTGTTAGTGCAAGTGGAACTGCAACTAACCACTTTTTAATTCGCATAGTTTGAGATCTTTCTTCGCTAAAATACTGCCTGATAATAAACAAGCTCCAGCAAGAAGTAAAAAGCTCCTTGCGCTTTGAGCTTGTTATGACTGGCAATTTTGAATTAAGTTGCAAAATTGCCAAGAATTTTCGGTAAATTATCAGAAAGTTGCTGAATATGTAACCTATGCTGCGATTAATAACTCTTTTGCATTGGCAAGCGTCGATTCGGTAATCTGGCTGCCACCAAGCAGTCGAGCAAGCTCTGAAACGCGTTGTTGCTCATCAAGCGTGTGCATTTGAGTCTCGGTTTTACCTGATTTAGTGTTCTTCGCTACAAAAAGTTGTTGGTGACCGCAACCGGCAACTTGAGGTAAGTGAGTCACGCACATAACTTGTGTCGATTCGCCTAGCTTACGTAGCATTTTTCCGACAACCGCAGCGGTTGGTCCACTGATACCCACATCGACTTCATCGAAAATCAGGCTTGGTGTATCCACTTTTTGCGCTGTGATCACCTGAATCGCTAATGAGATTCGTGATAACTCACCACCAGAGGCCACTTTCGCAATCGGCTGCATCGGTTGGCCTGGGTTGGTCGAAACAATGAAGGTCACGTTATCCATACCCAATGGAGAAGGGTGTGTGTTGGTGTTGTTCACTTCAATGGCAAACTGCGCTTTTTCCATGCTCAGTTCGTGCATGCTTTGCGTGATCAGCTTGTTGAGCTCTTTTGCGTAACGAGTTCGAGATTTATGAAGCTTTTCTGATTTAGCAACGAACGATTGGTATTGGTTTTCCACCTCGTTGGCCAGTTCTTCTAATTTTTCATCAGAGCAATCAAGCGCTTCAACTTGTTGTAGTAAGTCTTGATGGTGCTTATACAGCTCTTCAGGTAACACGTGGTGTTTACGAGACATCGACATCACTTTAGAGAAACGCTCCTCAACGTAAGCCATACGACCGGGATCAACATCAATGCTGTCTAGGTAGGTTCTTAACTCGTTGTTGGTCTCTTCGATCTGAATAATGGCTTCAGAAAGCAAGTTCGGTAACTCGGCCAATCTTTCATCTAGCTCAGCTAGCTGAATTAAGGAGTTATTGGCCGATTGCAGAATACCAAGCGCATTAACTTCTTCGCCTTCATAAATAAGCTCGATAGCTTGCTGACAGGTTGTGGCCAGTTCTCCGCTATTGGAGAGGCGCTTATGCTCTTGTTCGAGGTCTTCATATTCTTCCTCCCCAATAGACAGCTCATTTAACTCTTTGATTTGGTATTCAAGAAGTTGTTTTTGAGCTTGGTTTTGCTGGCTATTCTCACGTAACTCTTTTAAGTGGTTATCCGCTTGTCGCCATGCTTGGTAAGCATTACGTGTCGATTTCAATAGGTTCAAGTGGCCTGCGTATTGATCAAGCATGGCCATTTGATAATCGCTTTTCATCAACTGGTGATGCGCGTGTTGACCATGGATGTTGATCAACAGTTGTCCAAGTGATTTCAATTGCGAAAGAGGGACAGGGCTACCGTTGATGAATGCACGAGAACGACCTTCTTTTGAGATGGTTCTGCGCAGGATGCACTCACTGCCATCAAGTAGTTCGTTGTCTTCTAACCAGCGGGTTGCATGCAGATTGTTCTCAAGTAAAAAAGCGGCACTGACTTCGGTTTTTTCTTCACCTTGTCGAACCATTCCTGCATCGGATCTTCCCCCAAGACATAAGCCTAAAGCATCGATAGCGATAGATTTACCCGCACCAGTTTCCCCGGTGATTGTTGTCATGCCTTTAGATAGTTCTAGCTGTAAAGACTTAACAATAGCGAAATTATTAACACTTAAATGAGCCAGCATTTTTATTTACCTGTATAACTGAACAATACTGTATATAAGTTCAGTATATACTGTTTCTTTATACAGTAAAGTCGACAGGTGAAAATTTTTTGCGACCGTTATCAGAATTGAGATTGTTCGTAGATCACTGAAACCGCTATAGATTCCCAACTCAGTCGTTCCTCCCTCTTGGGAGTGGAGGTATAAGGAACTGCAGAGAAGCTAGAGCCGACGGGCTTTTACTGGCAATAAAAAGGCTGACGAATGTCGTCAGCCTTTCAAATTTTCGGTTACCACTGGAGCGTTTATTCTTTTAGAACAGCTTACTCGACCAGCCTAGTTTGTTACGTAGAACATGGTAGTAGTTGTAGTCTTTAGGGTGGATCAGCTTGAGTACATTCGGGCTTTGGTAAATATGGATCTCATCGCCAGGAGAAACCGGTAGCGAGATTTGGCCATCGCAGCTGACTTCCTGTGTACCGCGGTTATCAGGCGATACGATCAGCTTGATACGACGCTTTCCATCCACTACAAGTGGGCGGCTTGAAAGGGTGTGCGGGAACATTGGCACGAGTGAAATAGCATTTAGGCTTGATGACAGGATAGGGCCGCCGCCAGAAAGCGAGTAGGCGGTAGAACCTGTTGGCGTCGACACGATTAAACCATCAGAACGCTGTGAGAAGGCGAAGCTGTCATCGATATACACTTCGAACTCGATCATGTGAGCAACTTGTCCTGGGTGCAGTACAGCTTCATTAAGGGCTGCATTGTGGCTTTTTATCTGGCCGTGACGATGAATTTCAGTTTCAAGTAGGAAGCGCTCTTCTTCCATGAACTCGCCTTTGAGCACATCAGTCAGCGCGCTCTGGAAGTTTTCAGGGTTGAGATCGGTTAGGAAACCAAGATTGCCTCGGTTAACACCAATCACTGAAATGTCGAAACGTGACAAGATTCTAGCGGCACCGAGCATATTTCCGTCACCACCGACCACAATAGCGAGATCGGCGCGTTTACCTAATTCAATCAGGCTAGAAAAATGTTCTTTTGGGATGTCGTCCAAAATAGTGGCGAGTCTGTCATCAACAAACACTTGATAACCCTCAGCACTTAACCACTGATAGAGCTCTCTATGAGTCTGAATTGCTTGCTGATCTCGAGGTTTACCGATAATGGCGATGACTTCAAATGGCTTTTTCATAACGTTTCCAAACGAATTAGGCTTGAATCAAAATTCTTCATCCCCATAATAAAGGCAAGTTGAACGTCTATGCGAGTGTTTTATATCAATTTGGGGCGCAAACACGCCTGTCACTTGCATTGAAAACGAATTCTGGAGATATCATGAGCAACGAAGAAAACAAAGTAACCGAAGCAGAGCTAGATCAGATCATCGCTGAAGCTGAGAAAGTTGAAGAAGCTGAACTGAATGAAGACGCTGCTGATGAGCAGGAAGCAAAAATCGCTCAACTGGAAGCTGCACTGCTTTCTAGTGAATCTAAAGTGAAAGAGCAGCAAGATTCTGTTCTTCGCGCGAAAGCTGAAGTTGAAAACATGCGTCGCCGTAGCGAACAAGAAATTGATAAAGCGCGTAAATTCGCTTTGAACAAGTTTGCTGAAGGTCTGCTTCCTGTAATCGACAACCTAGAGCGTGCAATGCAAGCAGCAGACGCTGAAAACGAAGTGGTTAAGCCACTGTATGAAGGTGTTGAACTAACGCACAAAACGTTCGTAGACACAGTTGCTAAGTTTGGTCTTAAAGAGATCAACCCTGAAGGTGAAGCGTTCAACCCTGAATTCCACCAAGCAATGTCTATTCAAGAAAGCCCAGATCACGAATCAAACACAGTTATGTTTGTGATGCAAAAAGGCTACGAACTAAACGGTCGTGTGGTTCGCCCAGCGATGGTTATGGTTGCTAAGTAATGACGAATTACGTTGCCAAGTGATTGACTGGCGTATTGACTGAGTCAGTCGCAGCGACAAAATAAATCACTGGTTTGCGTAAAATAAAAAGAGAGGCATAGGCCTCTCTTTTTTTGTGCCTATAACTTGAGAGTCCACGTAAATAAGCATCAAAACCGCATTAAGAATGTCGTTCTTTTTATTTCATTCAGATCAGCGATTTAGAGTTTTGTGTTATGAAACTTGTTGTGATTGAGTAAATGTTTTGATGTCACATTTGTGGTGTTTTTGTAAATAAATACTTTTAATTGTTATCTTTGTATGTAAAATCCACTGCCATATAGCGATTTTGGTTGCATATATAACTATAAAAGCACAAATTTCAAACACAACAAACTGGAGAAGAATGATGGATAAATCGCTCTCAAGTAAAATTTTTGTAGGCTTGTTCGCCGGTCTACTTATTGGTACTGCTATTCAGTACCTATTCAGCGGTATTGCTATTTTTGATACGTATCTACTTGGCGCTGCCGAAGGTGCTGGTGGTATGTTCGTATCACTTATCAAATTGCTTGTAGTTCCTCTTGTATACGTATCTATTGTTTGCGGTATTGTTGAGCTAAAAGATATTCGTTCATTTGGTCGTCTTGGTGGTAAAACCTTTGGTCTTTACATTATTAACACCATCATCGCGATTTCAGCAGCGCTAACGATTGGTCTTATTTTCCAACCAGGTGCAGGTGCGAATCTGGCGGGTACGGTTTCTGAGACAATTGCGCTTACAACAACTGAAACACCAGACATCTTCTCTCTTGTTGTTAACATCGTTCCTAGCAACCCTGTAGAAGCGTTCGCAAGCGGCGACATGCTACAAATCATCTTCATGGCAATTTTGACAGGCCTTGCTATTCAAGCGCTTGATTCTCGTGGTGGCCCAGCTATCAAGACATTCAAGATGGCTAACGAAATCATGATGAAGCTTATCGGCCTAGTAATGAGCTTGGCGCCATACGGTGTATTTGCTCTGATGATTCAACTAGGCGCAACACTGGATGCAGACACGCTAATGTCAGTTGCTGGCTATGTGGCACTTGTGGTTGCAATGCTTGTGTTCTGGATTTTCTTCTTCTACCCAATGATGGTTGGTTCATTCACTGGTATTTCTCCAAAGCAGTTCCTACGTGCAACGCGTGAGCAAGTTCTATTCTCACTATCTACAGCAAGTTCGAATGCAACAATCCCAGTAACAATGCGTACTCTAACTGACAAACTAAACGTATCTAAGTCAGTAGCGGGTTTCGGTGTACCACTAGGTGCAACAATGAACATGTCTGGTGTATCTATCTACATCGCACTAGCGACTATGTTCGTAGCAAACGCATTTGGTCAGCCAATCAACACTGCTGATATCTTCACTCTAGGTCTAACTATCCTGCTACTGTCTATCGGTGCTGGTGGTGTTCCTGGTGGCGGTGTTGTGATGGTAGGTGTTCTATTGCACCAACTAGGTTTACCACCAGAAGGTCTAGCGATTGTTGCTGCTGTTGACCGTATCTGTGACATGTTCTGTACCTCTTCAAATGTAGTCGGTGATACAGCGGTGAACACTATCGTTGCTAAATCTGAAAACGAAATTGGCGTTGAAGCTAACGAAGAAGCTGAGCTAAAGAAAGCAGAAGCTTAATTCTTAATTAAGATTCGATAATTAGAAGCCCCGCTCAATGAGAGCGGGGCTTTTTTGTTTCTGATGATAAGTGCTTTGGGCTATCTGATAACTTGGCTAAAAAGATCTCTGATTGGTGTTAAGTCTCATTTTTTCTTTTTACTCGTGCCGAATTGGCCATCAGTTTTCAATCTTTAATATAGATCACATATAATAATACAATATTATTTTATTGTTCTGACAACCTACATTATGACGACATAAAGGAAACCCAATAATGAAGCTGTCTTACCTTAGCCTACTGACTGCCAGCCTTTTAGCCGCTCCCGCTCTTGCTTCTAATCACGATATTGGTCAACAGTTCAATCTTGACCCTGCAAAAGCACCAGCACAAAACTTCGATTTATCTAAATGGAAAATTAACTTACCGGAGCTGACGACTGAAGGGTCTAGAAAAGGTAAAACGCTGGAGATTGGTAAAAAGGAACTGTCGAATGTAGACACGCCTTACGTTCACCCTAAATGGTTCTACACGGATGCCGAGTCTGGTGCGATGGTGTTTGTGGCTCCGAATACAGCTCCAACGACGCCAAACAGTAAAAACACGCGTAGTGAGCTAAGAGCGATGCTAGCGGATAGCTACTCTGCGCCGAGCAACAATTTCGCGATTTCAAGCCATAAGAACGCGGAAGAGTTTGGCTCTATCGGTGGCCAGATGACGGCGACGCTTTCTGTCGATCAGGTGAGTACCAGTGGTAACTACAATAAAACAGGCGCATTTTCAGTCGTCATCGGGCAAATTCACGGCTCGGACAATGAGCCACTGAAAATTGTTTACCGCAAGTTGCCAGAACATGAGCATGGTTCGTTAACGTGGAACTATGAGTTAAACCCGCCGACAGAGATGAAAAACGCGAAGGATGAAAACGGAAAGAAACTTCGTAAAGACATTCGCCATGATGTATTTGGTCAATACAATCTGAAAAAAGGCAGCTCGGACCCTGCTGATGGCATCAAGCTAGGTGAAGTGTTCTCATACGATGTGAATATCAAAGATAACATCATGCACTTAACCTTTACTAAGAATCCAAACTCAGCCGATCCTATTGTGAAGACGTATGATGTTGATTTGGCTAAGGGTAAGTATCAGGGGCATGATATCGACCTTGGTTATGGACAGGACTGGATGTACTTCAAGGCGGGCGCATACAATCAATGCAACACTAAGAAGTCGAGCTCAGCCTGTGAATGGCGTGGTATGGAAGCGGGTGATTACACTCAAGCGAGCTTCTACCAGTTAGTGCTCAACCAATAATATGGCTGAATCAGTCACCATTTGAACAATATTTAACTGATTAATATCTATTTGAAAAAGACCTTCCACATGAAGGTCTTTTTTTATGGCATCTGGAATAGGGTTGAGGTTTCAATGTGGCGACAAATGCGAGAGTTTCTCAACATTGGAGCCTTAATTGGCAAGGGATCGGTCACTTTTTACCTTTATGTAAAAAGATACGGGAAAAAATAGATTTTTTTTACTTATTCCCTTGAAAACCAGTTTGCAGCCCTTATCTATGGTGCATACGAAAGCAAATTACATTTGCACTTTAATTTTGTGTATTAGGGTTGATTCCCTGATTACCACCCCCACATATGTGGGTATAGCAAAAACTTAATAGAAAATATTTCGGAGATGGCCTGATGGGTAAAATCATTGGTATTGATTTAGGTACTACTAACTCTTGTGTTGCTGTTCTTGACGGCGACAAACCACGCGTAATTGAAAATGCTGAAGGCGAACGCACAACAGCATCAGTAATCGCATACACAGAAGGCGAAACGCTAGTTGGTCAACCTGCAAAACGTCAAGCTGTTACTAACCCTCAAAACACACTGTTCGCTATCAAGCGTCTAATCGGTCGTCGTTTTGAAGATGAAGAAGTTCAACGCGATATCGAAATCATGCCTTTCAACATTGTTAAGGCTGACAACGGTGATGCATGGGTTGAAGCGCAAGGCCAAAAAATGGCTGCTCCTCAAGTATCTGCTGAAGTTCTTAAGAAAATGAAGAAAACAGCTGAAGATTTCCTAGGCGAAGAAGTAACTGGCGCAGTAGTAACTGTTCCTGCTTACTTCAACGATGCTCAACGTCAAGCAACGAAAGATGCTGGCCGTATCGCTGGTCTAGATGTTAAACGTATCATCAACGAACCAACTGCTGCTGCTCTAGCTTACGGCCTAGACAAGCAAGGTGGTGATCGCACTATCGCTGTATACGACCTTGGTGGTGGTACATTCGATATCTCTATCATCGAAATCGATGAAGTAGAAGGCGAGAAGACTTTCGAAGTTCTTTCAACTAACGGTGACACTCACCTTGGTGGTGAAGATTTCGATAACCGCATGATCAACTACCTAGTAGATGAGTTCAAGAAAGAGCAAGGTATCGACCTTAAAGCTGATCCACTAGCAATGCAGCGTGTTAAAGAAGCAGCAGAAAAAGCGAAAATCGAGCTTTCTTCTACTACTCAAACTGACGTAAACCTACCTTACGTTACTGCTGATGCGACTGGTCCTAAGCACATGAACATCAAAGTGACTCGTGCGAAGCTTGAGTCTCTAGTTGAAGACCTAGTTCAACGTTCTCTTGAGCCACTAAAAGTAGCTCTAGCAGATGCTGACCTATCTGTAGGCGAAATCACTGACGTTATCCTAGTTGGTGGTCAAACTCGTATGCCTATGGTTCAAGCTAAAGTAACTGAATTCTTCGGTAAAGAGCCACGTAAAGACGTGAACCCTGACGAAGCTGTTGCAATGGGTGCTGCTGTTCAAGGTGGTGTACTAGCTGGTGACGTTAAAGACGTTCTACTACTAGACGTTACTCCTCTATCTTTCGGTATCGAAACGATGGGCGGCGTGATGACTAAGCTTATCGAGAAAAACACAACTATCCCTACTAAAGCGGATCAAGTGTTCTCTACAGCTGAAGACAACCAAAACGCAGTAACTATCCACGTTCTTCAAGGTGAGCGTAAGCAAGCGACTTACAACAAGTCTCTTGGTCAGTTCAACCTAGAAGGTATCCAACCAGCACCACGTGGCATGCCACAAATCGAAGTAACATTCGACCTAGATGCTGATGGTATCCTGAACGTATCTGCTAAAGATAAAGCAACAGGTAAAGAGCAGAAGATCACTATCCAAGCATCAGGCGGCCTGTCTGAGGAAGAGATCGAAGCAATGGTACAAGAAGCAGAAGCTAACAAAGAAGCGGACAAAAAGTTCGAAGAGCTAGTAACTGCACGTAACCAAGCTGACCAAATGATTCACGGCACTAAGAAGCAAGTAGAAGAAGCTGGTGAAGCTTTACCTGCAGACGAGAAAGCTAAAATCGAAGCGGCTATCACTGCACTAGAAGAAGTTAAGTCTGGTAACGATAAAGAAGCTATCGACGCTAAAGTTCAAGAACTTATGCAAGCAGCTCAAAAGCTAATGGAAATTGCTCAACAGAAAGCTCAAGCTGAACAAGCTGGTGCTGACGCTGGTGAACAACCTAAGCAAGACGACGATGTTGTAGACGCTGAGTTTGAAGAAGTTAAAGAAGACAAAAAATAATTTCGTCGCAGAGTAGCCTGATTTCGTTATCGGAAGTGTCCACCTACTAACGTAGGCTCCGCGCTTCCACTTAGGACTCAAGCTATCTGCTTAGAAATTTGTCTCAAAGACTTATTATTGCGGGCGTCAGAGGTAACTCTCACGCCCGTAAATTTGTATTTAGACTTGTCGATCTAGATAATAGCTTTATTCGGCATTTCAGCCGGCAGAACTTTTATCTAGATTGATACACAGACTACTGAAGTGATCATTCGGTAGTAGCAATTATTTTGGTGACCTAGAACATGTCAAAACGTGATTTTTACGAAGTATTAGGCGTAAGCCGCGATGCATCAGAGCGCGATATTAAAAAAGCGTACAAACGCTTAGCGATGAAATTCCACCCGGACCGTAACCAGGGTGATGAGACCGCAGCAGATAAGTTTAAAGAAGTAAAAGTAGCGTACGAGATCCTAACCGATTCTCAAAAGAAAGCAGCTTACGACCAATACGGTCATGCAGCCTTTGAACAAGGTGGCATGGGCGGCGGCGGTGGTTTCGGCGGCGGTGGCCAAGGTGACTTCGGCGATATCTTCGGTGACGTATTTGGCGACATCTTCGGCGGCGGTCGTCGTGGTGGCGGTCAACAGCGTGCACAACGTGGTTCAGATCTACGTTACAACATGGAACTTTCTCTAGAAGAAGCGGTTCGTGGTGTTTCTAAAGAAATAGACGTACCAACACTTGTAGAGTGTGATACTTGTGACGGCAGCGGCGCGAAAGCGGGTTCTTCTGCACAAACGTGTGGCACTTGTCATGGCCACGGCCAAGTACAAATGCGCCAAGGTTTCTTTGCGGTTCAACAGACTTGTCCTACTTGTAACGGTAAAGGCAAGATCATCAAAGACCCATGTAACTCATGTCATGGTCAAGGTCGCAAACAGAAGACGAAAACACTTAACGTTAAGATCCCTGCTGGTGTTGATACTGGCGATCGTATTCGTCTATCTGGCGAAGGCGAAGCGGGAGAGCACGGCGCTCCAGCTGGCGATCTGTACGTACAAGTACACGTAAAAGAGCACAACATCTTCGAACGTGACGGCAACAACCTTTACTGCGAAGTACCAGTAAGCTTCTCTATGGCTGCTCTAGGCGGTGAAGTTGAAGTTCCAACACTGGATGGTCGTGTAAACCTTAAGGTACCAGAAGAGACACAAACGGGCCGTATGTTCCGTATGCGTGGCAAGGGCGTGAAAGGCGTTCGTGGTGGCGGTGTGGGTGATCTAATCGTTAAGCTAGTGGTTGAGACTCCAGTTAAGCTAAGCGCTCGCCAGAAAGAATTACTGCGTGAATTCGAAGAAACCTGTGGTGGTGAAGCGGCAAGCAAGCATAAGCCAAAGTCTGAAGGTTTCTTTAGCGGCGTTAAAAACTTCTTCGATGACCTAACTAAGTAATTAGATTGTTGATACTTTAAGTTGTTGATAAAGTTAAAAAACCTGCTCATGTAGCAGGTTTTTTTTGTATCTGTAGATCAGGGGAAAAGAAGCTCGAGAAGAAAGAGTCGAGATTTATCAGATAAATTCTAGAGCCCTTTGGTGGTTGCTCTTGTTACTTCCAACACGTTTCTGGCTCCGAAATGCCCGAGTGGTGCAATTCCAACTTATCGGTATTCGAGTCAAAACATTCATCATTTACTTGCTGCGAAAGCGGTTCCGCTTGAATTGAATAGGTGGTGCTACTCGCAGAGATCGCTAGCGTGTATCGGCTAGTATCGGTATCGCAAAACAAGCATGTCCCTCCTGAAATAATATTCTCCGCTGCCGACGCATAGTTCCCTGTGTATAGAGTTTCTATCTCCAGTTGCATCTTGGTTAAGTCGGCCATCGCTGTAACTCGATGTGCCTTGATAACATGGTTGGTATAACTTGGATACGCAATGGCGCCGAGTATCCCCACGATGGCGACAGCGATCAATAATTCGATCAATGTCATTCCTCTAATGCTTAAGTTGTTGTTGTTGCATATATTTCTTCGAATCATCGCGAGTAGTTTCCTTTCATATCTCTGCCCATTTTTCTCTGGTGGTAGCATCGGTGCAAGATTAAATGCAGTTGCGCATTGAGTTACATAGGAATTTGGGAAATGACTCGCGGGTTTACTTTATTAGAGCTGTTAGTAACGGTATCGGTGCTGTCGATACTGATAGCTGCGGCTGCCCCGAGTTTTAGTTCGGTTACTGAAACCGTCAAGATGCAGCGACTCGCCGGAGAGTTGAATGGTTTTCTCATTCAAGCCAAGTCTGAATCGGTTAAAAGGAACCAAGATCTGTGGGTGCATTTCTCTATGGATAAAAATGAGGTGCAATCTACCGGAGAGTGGACTGTGCGGTTAAAGCCTACGGAGGATCTTTCTGGAGAAACATTACTGATGTTGTCAGGCGAACCGTTTCGAGATGTATCGTTTTCCCATAATTACACAGGTGCAAGAATCAGTTTTGAGAGTGTAAGGGGAAGGCCAGCCAGAGGGACGATTTATCTTTCTCCAAACACAGCGTCCACAGACAGATTGTTGGTTAAATTATCCAGCCCTCCTGGGCGAATTAAGGTGTGCGGTGAGTCGAGTGCGCAGTATGGCTATGATGCGTGTTAGACCGATTGTGGTAGCGCCTACTAAACAGCAAGGCACATCATTAATTGAGTTAATGGTGGCGTCTGTGATTGGTGTGTTTGCGATTTCGATTATTGGCAGTGTCTTTATAACAGGGCAGAGAATTGCCAAAGACAAAGGCATTGAATTACTACTGCTGCAAAATCTAACCAGTACCATGCAGGTCATGAAAGAAGATATTCAACGAGCGGGCTACGATGGATCTAATGGTTATTCAATCAAGTTGTCTGGCGCGAGTAACACCATCCAAGTGAGTGGCGGTGTGGCGGTGGGTTTTGTTTACTTCCGAGAGGGTTCGAGCGCAAGTAAAGATCACCGACATATCGTTTACCGTAAGAAAGGTACTCGACTACAAATATGTGAAAAAGGCACGCTTGTTAGCGAGGATCTCCTTTCTTTCAATGAAGTAACCGGATGTTATTCGCTGTTTGATGACAGCCTGATCGAGGTGGACGCATTTAGCGTTGATGCTCATCTGTTAGAGCAGAACTCTATTAAAACCACGCTTACCGATATCAGTATTACGGCCTCAATTCCAACCGCGGGTGTTTCTAAGTCGGTTTCGGTTTCCGTTAAACAGAGGAACTGGCAATGATGATGTTTAGAAAGCAGCGTGGTGTGGTGACTTTATTGATTACATCTGTGCTTTTAATTGGTGCGCTGGTGGTGACGCTAGGTTCATACCGCAGTGCTTTTCATCAGATCAAAGTGGCTCAAAATGAGGTCGAAGGTCGCAAAGCCCACTGGTTAGCAGAAGGTGGCTTGGAGTGTGGCTTCACTTACATCGCTGAAAATGATCTGACAGCTATTCCCAATGATTTAATGGATTATTGTCAGCAGTCGAAAGTCGTTACGTTGGGATCAGAAGCACTCACGCCAAATATATTGGTGTCGAGTTCTGAGTCTTTATCGCTGAACAAAGAGATTAGTTTTGTAGACGCTTCGGGATTAGGAGTAATGCAAACCAATTCGAGTTTAGAATTTATTTCTGATCACAATATCGATATTAATCCTGATATTGCTCTTACTGCTGTTGATGGTATTAACGAGTGTGTATCGGTTCGATTTTTAGATAGTGTTATCTATAAGCAAAAGGGAGGAGGACGTTTGAAGACCATTACTCCAGAGTCACCTCCTTTTTCTACGTTTGAGTCTTGCCAACAAACCACCAATATTAGCAATGATGCAACCATCGACTCCGTTGGGGCGCTGCCTTCAAACTCTTTTCAATCAGATTTCAAATTCGATCCGGATATCGATACGTTCTCTAATTACTTTGGCGTGCCAAAGACGTCAGAGAACATTGACCAAATTAAGCTTGATTATCATGTTATAGACCTTATTGATCGGACAGTTGTCCCCCCTAAGCATATTGACTTGGTTGATGGTGAATATGAAGGAAATAAGTGTAGCAAAGCCATTAATGATGCCTTTTCAAGTGGGGAGAATAAGGTATGGGTTATAGGTGATTGCGTCGTTTATTCACCTGCGATTAATGTAGTTGAACCTATCCCAGGGGTTATTACGCCTCGCTCTTTAGTGATTCAGGACGGCATCGTTGCGAATGGTAACGCGAGCGTATTTGACGGGGCTTTTTATCATCTAAATGATATGACCGTATTCGATAACACTAACTCTCCCGATACTGATACCGACCTACTGAGTGGTTTGTGGGCTAAAGTTCCAGATACAATTCCTATTACTGATTTAGTACAGAGTAATTCGGTTTATATTGGATTTGCTTCTTTTTTCCCTAAAGGAGGGATGTTCTTTGATTCCGTTGGTGGGTTATCGACAATTCAGGGTTCAATCAATTTGGATTATACCGGTGAATACAACCCTCATAGCACTCCTTTAAAAGCGAAGTGGAAGCGAGGATCATGGAATGATTTCTAAGAACTCAGGTTTTAGCTTGATAGAGGTTCTTATCTCTTTTCTGTTGATTGGCGTTGCCTCACTAGGGCTGGTTAAATTACAGGTCTACGCTGAACAAAAATCGGATTTTGCGCTCCACAGCGTAGAGGCGCTGCATTTTGCTGAAAGGCAGATGGAGTATTATCGAACTCGGGCGTCTAATGCGAGTGGGGCGGTAGGTTTAATTCCTTTTTCAGAACTAAATCAGGCGAGTCATTGTCTCAACACAGCAAGTTCAGATCCTTTATCCGGTTTGTCGGGGTCTGCCTATGCCATGACTTGTGAAGTGACTAATGCAAACGGTGCTCTGTCTAGCGCATTAAAAAGCATTACTATCACAATTGCATGGCAAGATCGTATGAACCACGCACAAAGTATTTACCTCGAAACTATGCTCTCCAAATACAGTGAGTTTGATTGACCCTCAAGCAAACGTTTACTGCATGCCAAGGCTCATGCTACCCCTTTTACTGATAATTTTCACTCCTCGGACATTGTTTACGTGCTAGTTAAAACTCTGTATATGGAATGGTGTTTTTTATGTTTTCATGTTGTTGTGGTTGTATGGTATTTTTGCAAAATATGTCTCCATTTATGGAAAATTAGGTGGAATCTTGTGCTTTTTAACAACGACTTTAATAGAATATGTGCTGTACCAATAGGCCGTGGTCAAAACTTATATTAGGCCTAAACAAAACAACATCACATATGGAGTTACAATGAGTAACCAAGCCGTAAAAAAAGCACCATCGACTGAGAAGATCAGTGGTATGGACCGCTTTCTAAACTTCATTGAACGCGCCGGCAACAAAATTCCAGATCCAGCAATCCTGTTCTTCTGGGCTCTAGTTATTGTATGGGTAGCATCTGCACTTTTATCGAATCTTTCATTCGACTTAATCAACCCTCAAACGGGTGCTGCTCTTGAAGTAAACAACCTACTAACTGGTGAAGCGCTTGCTAGCTTCCTAGCGAATATGGTTACCACGTTCACAGGCTTCGCACCTCTAGGCATCGTACTTGTTGCTATGCTAGGTGTTGGCGTTGCAGACTCTTCAGGCTTCATTACGACTGGCCTTAAGAAGATGCTTAACTTCACGCCAGCTAAGCTACTAACGCCGATGCTAATCTTGGTTGCTATCGTGTCTCACACAGCAGCTGATGCAGGTTACGTTCTAGTAATCCCTCTTGGCGGTATCATCTTCCACGCTGCGGGTCGTCACCCTCTAGCGGGTATTGCAGCAGCGTTTGCTGGTGTATCAGGTGGTTTCTCAGCGAACTTTATCCCTTCAGGTATTGATCCGCTACTAGCTGGTTTCACTCAAACAGCGGCAAACGTTCTTGACCCTGCATATGTGATCAACCCTCTAGCGAACATCTTCTTTACTGGTTTGTCTTCAATTCTAATTGTGGCAATTGGTTGGTACGTTACAGAGAAAATTATCGAGCCTCGTCTTGCTAATACGCCTGTAGATGAAGATGCAGAACAAGCACCTGATCTAGGTACGTTCACAGCCATTGAATCTAAAGCATTCAAATTCGCTGGTTGGGCAATGGTTGCCGGTATTGGTCTGCTTATCGCGGCTCTAATGCCTGAAAACTCAGCACTGCGTTCTCCCGAAGGGGAGCTAACAGCATTCTCAGCACCAGTGATGAAGTCTATTGTTCCTCTAATCTTCATCCTGTTTATTATTCCGGGTATCGTCTACGGCCGTGTAGCGGGTACATTCAAGAATAGTAATGATGTTATCAAAGCAATGTCTGAGACGATGGCAACGATGGGCGCATACATTGTAATGTCGTTCTTCTGTGCTCAGTTCCTATCTGCATTCGCTCAATCAAACATCGGTACTATGCTGGCACTTTACGGTGCTGAAGGCTTGAAAGCGATGGACCTTCCAGGTGAAGCAACGGTTGTTGGTATGATTCTACTAACGGCTGCAGTTAACCTTCTTGTTGGTTCTGCTTCAGCTAAGTGGGCACTGATTGGTCCTATCCTAGTTCCAATGCTAATGGTTGTGGGTATCTCTCCTGAGCTATCTCAAGCGGCTTACCGTGTAGGTGACTCAGTGTCTAACATCATCTCTCCACTAATGGTGTTCTTCCCACTGGTTGTTGTTTACTGTCAGCGCTACGTTAAGTCGACAGGTATCGGTACTCTAGCTTCTCTAATGATGCCATTCTCGATTGCGATGTTAATCGGTTGGTCTATCTTCTTGCTAGCTTACTGGGCTCTTGGTATCCCACTAGGTATCCAAGCACCTTACACTTACACAATGTAAGATTGAACTAAGCAAAACTAAGCTTTATTCATTGCTAAGCCCGCACCGAAATGTGCGGGCTTTTTTTCGCTATTTTTTCCGTTTTTTATATCCAAGGTTTTTATATCCAAAACTTTCTATATCCAAAACTTTTTATATTCAAAATAAAGGCACTCAGCTTATACTCCGGATTACGGCTAATTGTTGGCCGGTAAATTTAGGAAATCCAAGCCACATGAAAATTCTGCTTTTAGTAGGGTTAATTGTTTTAAATGGTCTGTTTGCCATGTCTGAGATTGCATTGGTAGCAGCAAAAAATAGTCGGCTGAAACGCTTAGCCAAAAAACACCGCTCCGCTCAGGTTGCTCTTGATCTCAAAGAAAACCCAACCCGCTTCCTCTCTACAATCCAAATCGGTATCACGGTAATCGGCCTACTCAGCGGGATTGTGGGTGAGGCGACGCTATCGGCTCCACTAGCCGTTCAACTTGAACTGTGGGGAGTAGACCCAACACAAGCGAACATCTTGTCTACTGCGGTTGTGGTGGTAGGTATTACTTATTTCGCTATCGTTGTCGGTGAGTTGGTACCAAAGCGTTTTGCTCAGTCTCAAGCTGAAAACATTGCTGTGTTAGTCGCGCTGCCAATCTTCTGGTTATCTAAAATCGCGACGCCGTTTGTGTTTGCGTTGTCGGCTTCAACGGAAGGTATTCTTAAGTTGATGGGCCGAGGCGGTGAAGAAGATAGCGTTACCGAAGATGATATCCATGCACTTGTGAAAGAGGGCTCAGAATCGGGTGTGATTGAACGCGGCGAACAAGAGATGATTCGTAATATCTTGCAGCTTGATGATCGTCTTGTGAGCTCATTGATGACTCCGCGTCGAGACATCGACTTTCTGGATGTCGACCAACCCGTTGAGCAGATATTAAAGAAACTGCGTTCATCAAAACACAGTGTGTTTCCATTGTGCCAAGATCACCTCAATAAAGTGGTGGGTACAGTGTCAGCCAAAGCCTTGCTGAATCAGGCGGGCAATCTAAGCATTCAAGTGATCATGGGGCTGTCTCGCTCGCCGATCTATGTTCCAGAATCGATGAAAGCTCTGCGTCTACTTGGCTACTTTAAAGAGTCGGGCACCGAGATGGCATTCATTGTCGACGAGTATGGCGATGTTCAAGGTCTTGTGACTCATTACGATATTCTTGAGGCGATTGCTGGCGAGCTATCGAATAATCCGAACGATCTTTGGACCGAGCAAGTGGAAGACGGTTTGTTGGTGGATGGATTGATTCCTATCAGTGAACTGAAAAACCGTTTAGAGCTATCGGATTTTGAGGGCGAAAGCGAGAGCTTCCAAACGCTGAATGGCCTTGTGACATGGTTAATAGGGCGCTTACCGGATGCAGGCGAAGTTGTTCAATACCAGCAGTGGCAGTTTGAAATTATCTCTGTTGAGAACAATCGCATTGTGAGTATCAAAGCGACGCCAATAGCCGATGACATAGAAGACGCTAATAGCTAACAGTTCGACCAACCAGCAAGCGGCAATGGTTCATTGTCTGTTGTTGTCTATTACCTCTTTATTGTTCATTATCTCTAAGATTAGGTATGCTTCACCGCATACTTATTTTCGTTTTTATCCTTTGTTTCTGGAGTTCCCTTTGTCAGACCATCAATTCACCCCTCAAGATGAAATCTTCATGCGACGCGCCATTGAGGTAGCTAAGCAAGCAGAGAGCGAGGGAGAGGTTCCTGTTGGTGCAGTATTAGTAAAAGATGGGGAGATTATCTCTGAAGGATGGAACCGTTCGATTGGCAGCCACGATGCTACGGCACACGCAGAAATTGAAACCTTGCGTAAAGCCGGTCAAACCTTAGAAAACTATCGGCTACTCGATACCACTTTATACGTTACGCTAGAGCCTTGCCCAATGTGCGCAGGTGCCTTGCTACACAGCCGAGTAAAGCGCATTGTGTTTGGTGCTCCAGACTTAAAAGCAGGCGCTGCAGGTACAGTGTTGAATTTGTTTGAAAGCCAAGCCTCATACCACTATGCCGACGTTGAACATGGTTTGTTAGAGGAAGAGTGCCGTGAGCAATTACAAGCGTTTTTCAAGCGTCGTAGAAAAGAGATAAAAGAGAAGCGAAAGCAAGAACGTCTGTTGGAAGAGCAGCGTTTAGAAGCAGAGATGAAGGCTGGCAATAAGAAATAGCAGCGTACTTTCGGCACTCTCTATCGCAAGAGTGCCAAGCAAACTGACTGAGTAACTACATTTACTCAGCAATCATCTGCATGAAAGCGCGATTGCGCCAAATGATCTTCTTCTTATTATTTGAAAGCATACGCTTACGACGGTTTGCAGCAACGGTCTTATCAAGGCGTTTCGATTTCAGTTTCTTCATCATTTCAATGATTTCCTATTTGTCGTCTGACTTTTTAGTTTGGACTAACGATTTAATTATAGTGTTATTAGTTTGTTTGGCCTGTCGCACGCTTGGCTTAAATAGAAGAGCAGTTCTAGTCTAAAGCCAGCATTGCAGTGCAACAGAGCATAATCTTGATTGTGGTGTGCCGTTATAAGGTTCGATTGTTACTGCAATATGACACTCTAGATCTCATCATCATTTTCTTGCCTGCTTCCCTTATCCCTTAATGACGAAAGAAGAGTCGAAAAAAGACAATAAAAAAGAGCAATGCTAGATGGCATTGCTCTTTTGGGTTTTACTGTGAAGGCTCAGAACTGCTTACTGTCGACTGAGCTGCGCTGATACTCGATTCAGCACCTGAGGTTTCTAAAGGTGGGATCACCACCAAACCTTCAAGGGTCGCTTCTTGTTCTTTATTGCGCTTATTTACATGGCCAATAATGCTTTGGTAATAACGGCGAATGTTTTCAACGTAGTTTCTCGCTTCATCACCACGCGCATACCCATATCGAGTTTGGCTGTAGTACTTCTTCTGTCTTAACAGAGGCAATCTGTCTTTCACATCGCCCCAAGCATCAGGATCTCCTCCTTGTGCCTTCGTTAGGCGACGCGCGTCCATCATGTGCCCGTAACCGACATTGTATGAAGCAAGTGCAAACCAGATCTTTTCGTGTTGAGTGATTGAATCTGGTACTCGGTTCACGATACGACGCAGGTACTCAACACCGCCTTGTACCGACTGGTTCGGGTCGAGACGGTTGGTTACCCCAACACTCTTCGCGGTGGGCAGTGTCAACATCATCATGCCACGAACACCCGTTGGTGAGCGCGCAACAGGGTTCCAGTGTGATTCTTGGTAGGCCAAAGCGGCAATCAAGCGCCAATCAAATTCTTGAGAGTACCTTTGAAATAGCGGCGACCATTTTGGCAACTTGCTGTCCAGTGCGCGGATAAAGGCACGAGTATCAACGTAGTCAAAAGTGCCGATGTGGCCGATGTATTTCTCTTCTAGTGAAGCCAGTTCACCAGACTGTTTTAGGTTACCGAAGAACTCAATCAGCAAAGCATACAGGCTTTCATCTTCCGATCTATTTAGGTACCAAGAGATAGGTTGGTCTTCTGTCAGCTCAAATGCCAAGGCAACATCTGGGTACAAACGTTGCGCCAGTGATAGCTCGATAGAGTCGGCCACTGTGAATAAACGTTCGCCTGTTGATACTTCTTTGAGCAGGTCGTTGATATCAGCATTGCCGACCGCATCATAGATAAAGTCATCGTGTGTTTTCTGCAGCTGCTTTAGTGTTGGCTCAAAGTGTGAGTCTTTCACCACAACCAAAGATGGCGTTAATGTGTCAGTAGACGCCGCCTCTTCTGATTCAGTTTGTGCTTTAACAAAGTCAACCTGACGCTCATTCTCGAAATTGATCAGTTGTTCAAGGTTTCTCGGTCGCCACTGGCCTTTTTTGTATACGACCTGTTGGCTTACGTAGTAATAAGCAGGTGCGGCGCGATAAGCTCGTGTCAGTTTGTTGTTTTGCGTTAAGCCGGTCGCGATAAGATCGATTTCGCCTTTCTGCAGTGCAGGGAACAAGCCAGACAAACGGTAAGCGGGTTTAACCTCAAGCTTTACACCAAGCTCCTGCGCAAATTCACGAGCTAATTCGTAATCCAAGCCAGCAGGACCATCAGGACCGATGTAATAAGAGAGTTGGTTATTTAGGGTGCCGACACGAAGAACGCCACGATCTCGTATCTGCTCAAGGACACTTTTAGGTTCAGATTCAATCTGGCATCCAGCCAACCCAAATAGGGCGATGGCGAGCAGAAGGAACTTAGACGAAAAGATGAGCGTAAATTTAGGCATCAAAATGAAATCTCGAAAAGTGGAAGCTCCTTTATACCAAACCCCGCAAGGCTGGCAAAGCAGGTTTAATTAAACAGTTGTAAAAGTGGTGATAAATGCAGCAAAAGTACCATTTACGCAGAAAGATAAAAAAAATCACGCAAACGGTTGCTTTTGGTGTTACGTCACAAAAAGAAATGCTTTATAATGCGCTCGCATTGAAGAGGTGGGATCGGCATAGGTTTTTAAACCTTCGGGAATAGCTTCGAAGAAAACAGTTAGGTTTTTCCTTTAACCCACTGAATTTATTCCAATACTACCTTAATCAACTGCATAAGAGACGTAAGCACATGAGAATTTTGCGTGGCTCCCCAGCTCTATCTGAGTTTCGTGTTAACAAGCTTTTAGAGCTTTGTCGTGAATTAAGCTTACCTGTAACAGGTATTTACGCTGAGTTTGCCCACTTTGCTGATCTAACGGCAGACCTAGATGAGTCTGAAGTTGAGAAGCTAGAAAAGCTACTGACTTACGGTCCAACGATTGAAGAGCATGAACCTGAAGGTTTACTGCTGCTTGCAACGCCACGCCCAGGCACTATCTCGCCTTGGTCTTCAAAATCAACAGATATCGCACACAACTGCGGACTGGCTAAAGTGTCACGTCTAGAGCGCGGTACTGCTTTCTACATTGAAACCTCTGCTGAACTTTCTGAACTTCAACTTGTTGAGCTGAAAGCAATCCTGCACGACCGTATGATGGAAGTGGTTTTCACTGACTTCGAATCAGCGGCGGCACTATTTACCGTTGCTGAGCCTGCTCCTTATGCGGAAGTTGACCTACTAACTGGTGGACGTAAAGCGCTTGAAAAAGCAAACGTTACCCTAGGTCTTGCACTTGCAGAAGATGAGATTGATTACCTTCTTGAAAGCTTCACTGAGAAGCTAGGTCGTAACCCGACGGACATCGAGCTAATGATGTTTGCACAAGCGAACTCAGAGCACTGTCGTCATAAGATCTTTAACGCTGATTGGACTATCGATGGCGTTAAGCAAGAAAAATCATTGTTCAAGATGATTAAGAACACCTTTGAAACGACACCAGAACATGTTCTGTCTGCTTATAAAGATAACGCAGCGGTAATGACAGGTTCTGAAGTTGGTCGTTTCTTCCCAGATCCAGAAACTCGCCAGTACAGCTACCACCAAGAAAAAACACACATCTTGATGAAAGTTGAAACGCACAACCACCCAACGGCAATCTCACCGTGGCCAGGCGCATCGACAGGTTCAGGCGGTGAAATCCGTGATGAAGGCGCAACCGGTATTGGTGGTAAGCCAAAAGCGGGTCTTGTTGCTTTCTCTGTATCTAACCTTAAGATCCCGAACTTCGTTCAACCTTGGGAAACTGACTTTGGTAAGCCAAGCCGTATCGTTACTGCTCTGGATATCATGCTTGAAGGTCCTCTTGGTGGCGCGGCATTCAACAACGAATTTGGTCGTCCAAACCTACTTGGCTACTTCCGTACTTACGAAGAGAAAGTAAACTCTCACGCAGGTGAAGAAGTGCGTGGTTACCACAAACCAATCATGCTAGCTGGTGGTCTTGGCAACATCCGTGATGAGCACGTTCAGAAGAAAGAGATCCCGGTAGGTGCAAGCCTAATCGTTCTAGGTGGTCCTGCGATGAACATCGGCCTTGGCGGCGGTGCGGCATCTTCAATGGATTCTGGTTCTTCTTCTGAAGATCTTGATTTCGCTTCTGTACAACGTGAAAACCCAGAGATGGAGCGTCGTTGTCAGGAAGTTATCGACCGTTGTTGGCAGCTTGGTGATGCGAACCCAATCGCATTTATCCACGATGTGGGCGCGGGCGGTATCTCGAATGCTCTTCCTGAGCTAGTCGACGATGGCGAGCGTGGCGGTATCTTTAATCTACGTGACGTGCCAAACGATGAGCCGGGCATGAGCCCACTTGAGATCTGGTGTAACGAATCTCAAGAGCGTTATGTAATGGCGGTTGCTGATAAAGACATGGCAACGTTCGACGCGATTTGTAAGCGTGAACGTGCACCGTACGCAGTGGTTGGTAAAGCAACTGAAGAACGTGATCTGAAATTAGAAGATTCACACTTCGACAACACGCCAATCGACATGCCAATGGACATCCTATTAGGTAAAACACCTAAGATGCACCGTGACGCGAAAACGCTAAAAGCTAACAACCCTGCGATTGACCGTTCTGGCATCGAGATGAACGAAGCGGTTGACCGTGTTCTTCGCTTGCCAACAGTCGCTGAGAAAACATTCCTTATCACCATCGGTGACCGCTCGGTAACAGGCCTTGTAGCTCGTGACCAAATGGTTGGTCCATGGCAGGTTCCTGTTGCTAACTGCGCAGTAACAGCGGCAAGCTACGACTCTTACCACGGTGAGGCTATGTCTCTTGGTGAGCGCACGCCAGTGGCACTTCTAGACTTCGGCGCATCGGCTCGTCTAGCGGTTGGTGAAGCAATTACTAACATCGCAGCGACCAACATCGGCGATATCAAACACATTAAACTGTCGGCTAACTGGATGTCTCCAGCAGGTCACCCAGGTGAAGATGCAGGTCTTTACGAAGCGGTTAAAGCGGTTGGTGAAGAACTATGTCCAGCTCTGGGTCTAACTATCCCAGTGGGTAAAGACTCAATGTCGATGAAGACTAAATGGGAAGAGAATGGCGAGCAGAAAGAAGTAACGTCTCCGCTATCTCTTGTTATCACTGCGTTCGCACGTGTTGAAGATGTTCGTAAGACGATTACGCCTCAGCTTCGCACTGACAAGGGTAATACAAGCCTAGTTCTTATCGACTTAGGTAACGGCAAAAACCGTATGGGTGCAACGGCACTAGCGCAAGTTTACAAGCAGCTTGGTGATAAGCCAGCAGACGTAGACAACGCAGCACAGCTAAAAGGTTTCTACGAAGGTGTTCAGGCACTTGTTGCTAACGACCAAGTTGTGGCTTACCACGATAAAGGCGATGGCGGTCTATTCGTAACGCTAGCTGAAATGGCGTTCGCAGGTCACTGTGGTGTTAACGCGAACATTGAAGCGCTAGGCGAAGATACGCTAGCAGCACTCTTCAACGAAGAGCTAGGTGCGGTAATCCAAGTTCGTAACGACGATCTAGACGCAGTACTTTCTACTCTTGCAGCAAACGGCCTAGAAGCATGTTCTCATGTGATTGGCAGCGTTGTTGGTGAAGGGGAAGCATCAGATGAAGTAGTGATTAAGTCAGGCGCAGACGTTGTAATCCAGCGTAACCGTACTGAACTACGTACTATCTGGGCTGAGACGACGCACAAGATGCAAGGTCTACGTGATAACCCAATCTGTGCAGATCAAGAACATGAAGCGAAGAAAGACAACTCAGACCCTGGTCTAAACGTTAGCCTAAGCTTTGATGTAAACGAAGATATTGCAGCGCCTTATATTAACCTAGGTGCTAAACCTAAGATGGCAATTCTACGTGAGCAAGGTGTTAACTCTCACGTTGAAATGGCAGCAGCATTTGACCGCGCAGGCTTCGAAGCGACTGATATTCACATGAGCGACATCCTAACGGGTCAAGCGGTTCTAGAAGAGTACAACGGCCTTGTGGCATGTGGTGGCTTCTCTTACGGTGATGTACTGGGCGCTGGTGAAGGTTGGGCTAAGTCGGTTCTATTTAACGACTCTACTCGTGACCAATTTGAAAACTTCTTCAAGCGTGAAGATACTTTCTCTCTAGGTGTGTGTAACGGTTGTCAGATGTTGTCGAACCTGCGTGAACTTATCCCTGGAGCTGAGTACTGGCCACGTTTCGTTCGTAACGAATCTGAGCGTTTTGAAGCTCGTTTCAGCCTCGTTGAAGTTCAGAAGTCTGATTCTGTATTCTTCAACGGCATGGAAGGTTCTCGTATGCCAATCGCTGTTTCTCACGGTGAAGGCCGCGTAGAAGTGCGTGACAACGACCACCTAAACGCGATTGAAAACTCAGGTACGGTTGCTCTACGTTACGTTGATAACAACGGTAACCAAACGCAGCAATACCCGAATAACCCGAACGGTTCGCCAAATGCTATCACTGGTTTAACAACGACGGATGGCCGTGTGACTATCATGATGCCTCACCCAGAGCGTGTATTCCGTACGGTTGCTAACTCTTGGTCTCCAGAAGGTTGGGGCGAGAATGGTGCTTGGATGCGTATGTTCCAAAACGCACGTAAGAATGTGGGTTAATCACTTACCTACATGCTGCGTTAATCTAGATTGGATTAACTAAAAGCTAAAAAGTTAAAAGCGCAGATCGAAAGGTCTGCGCTTTTTTTGGTGGTGAGTGTGGTGTAGGGATCACCGTATAGTGGATGTGTGTATAACAAACTTTTGGACAGAAATGAGTTTTGGAAAATCAAACATTAGCAAATGACTAATAACTTCAGGTATGACAAATAACTAAACCTGATAGAAAAACTGCCACCAAAGAGCAAAAGACAAGACCTGACCCTATTGTTTTTTGTACGCAAAAAAACAGCAGTCAGTGATAGGGTTTAATCGCCAAATAAATTCTACGCAAACTACCATTTTCATGCCGGGCTAAATGACATGGTTCAGCATGCACTCCCAAGGGCCTCAAAGGGAAGATTGAGCACCTTCTGCCCATTTGGTCAGCTTTAAATCGTCCAAAATAAGCAGCACGCAAGGCACAACAATTGACGCTAGTAACGTAGCCGAGACTAAGCCAAACGCAATACTGGCAATTAACGGGATCAGAAATTGCGCTTGCGTACTGGTTTCGGTTAACAGTGGAAGCAATCCTGCAAATGTGGTTAACGAGGTGATAAATATCGCTCTAAATCGGTCACGTACCGCCTCTCGACAAGCGTCTATCAAGCGCTCGCCTTGGGCGATATTCTTCTTAATAAAATTGACCAACAGAATGTTATCGTTAACGACGATACCCGCTAAGGTAGCAAAGCCAACCAAGCTTGGAATAGTCAAATCGAACCCCATGCCCAAGTGCCCCCATACCACACCAATCCAGCCCATAGGGATTGCCAGCAGCACAGCAATCGGTTGAGTGTAGCTTTGTAACAGGAACACTAAAATAAGATAAATCCCCACCACGCCAAGAGCAAAGAAGGTCGCCAGCGAGGAGCCCGTATCTGAGCTTTCTTTATCCTGACCTTGCGAGGTGAAGGTGATGTCTGGGAATTTGTGTTGAGTTTGCGAGACAAATTCGCTATTGAACTGCAGCATGATTTCACGCGCATTGGCAACCCGCGTATCGATATTGCCTTGCACAACCACAGTGTTCATCCCATTAATGCGGTGAATTCGCGAGAAGGCTTGTTTTCTGTCAAACGTCGCAACACTTGATAATGGAACTAGGGTTCCATTGCCTGCCGTCACCATCAAGTTATTCAACTCATACAGGCTAGCTTGGTGCGTAAACTCATCCAGTCTCACACTAATATCCACCAGCTCGCCTTGTTGGAAAACCGTCAGATCAGTACTGCCTTTTACCGCGCTGCGCAGCGTTTGAGCAATGTTGGAAGCATTAACTCCCATCACGCCAGCTTCATCTTTAAGGTTAACGTGAAATTCGGTTCTGCCCTCACGCAGATCGGTGGAGAGGTTATAGACACCGTCAAATCCCTTCAACCATTTCACCAGCGAGCGGCTGACTTGATTGAGCTCTTGTAACGACTCACCCTGAACCCGAATATCAATGCCATTGCCAGCAATGCCCCGTTCTTTATCGGTAAACTTGAGTGAAACCACATCCGCCGTAGGGCCTACTTTTTGTTTCCAATCTTGGATCAGATCTTTAATGCTCTGCTGCCTAAATTGCGCTGGCAATAGATCGGCACTGACGGTTGCCATATGCGGCCCCGACTCATTAGCATCAGCATTTGAGTTGAACATGATCGTGGTGCTCGCGACCAAAGGTTTTGAGCTTGGGTATTTCTCTGCGTATTCTTGGTTGAGTTCATCAAGCGCGTTTGAAACCTTCTCCACCACCGCCTCTGTCTGGCTCAGTAAACTGCCTTGAGGGAGCAAGATACGCGCCTGCAGCACATCACTTTCCAAGGCAGGCATGGCTTTGAATTTCAGCCAACCTGACGAAATGGAAGCGGTTGAAATCATCACCACCATCACCAATATCCCTACTGAAAGATAAGGTGCATTCATCGCCTTGACACTCACTGGCACAAAGAATCTGTCTCTGATGTTTTCAAAACCGGCAATGAACTTGTCCCGTATAGGATTAGAGCGAGATTCAGTATGGCTATGTGCCAAATGAGACGGCAAGATCAAGAAAGCTTCTATCAGACTAACAAGCAAGGTAATCAATAACACGATGGGAATATAGCGTAGTACTTCGCCCATCTTGCCTGTGAGAAACATCAGCGGCCCTATCACCATGATGGTGGTAGCAAACGATGCAATCACACCTGGGAAGACTTGTTTGGTACCTTCAACTGCAGCGTCAAACGCGGGTAGCCCTTGTTGCCTCTTGGCAGCGATGTTTTCTGCAATGATCAACGAGTCGTCCATTAGCAGACCAATCGCGACAATCAGCCCGACCAGCGTCATCATATTCAGGGTATAACCGAGAAGTTGTATCGCAAAAATGGCGCCAAGGAATGAAACCGGCAGCCCCATGGTGACCCAAAAGCTAAAGCGAATATTAAAAAACGCCCACAACATCAAAAATGCCAGTGCTAATCCCTGTGCGCCATTGCTGGTGAGGATTCTCAGACGCTCAATAATATTGGTGCTGGAATCTTGGGTGATGGTTAAAGCGACGCCTTCAGGGGCTCTCGCCTGTTCTTTTTCAACGATGCTGACGATCGCATCTTTGACCGTTAAGGTATCTTGAAATTGCGTTTTGGACACCTGAAGCAAAGCGGCACGCTGACCATTGAACAGGATTTGATTTTCATCGCTAGTGAACTTCTGCTGAATAACGGCAACATCACCGAGGCGAACCTGAGTCCCCGTCTCACTGGATTTAATCACGATATTTTCGAAGTCTCTGACGTTGCTGCCTAAGTGGTCGAAGCGGACGCTGATCTCTTCCAAGTCATTACTAAATACGCCAGCAGGAGTGCTGATACTTTGCTGTTGTACTAGATTGGACAAGTCGGACACACTCAGGCCGTACTGCTGCAACTTCCACTGCGATACGCGAATTTCTATTTCTTGATCCGCAAAACCGCTCACGGTCACCTGAGCGATCAATGGGCTCTCTTTTAACTTGTGCTTAATTTGTTGGGCATAGAGATATAAGTCCCTATCTGACATATTGCCGGTAATCGCGACACTGGCCACCGTTGCCACTCGGTCCAGTTTCGACACCGTGATCTGCTCAACTCGATCCGGAAAATCACTGATGGCGTTAACCTGCTGTTGAATATCGCTGGTTAAAGTGTCAATGTCTTCATCATCGCCGATTTCCACATTGGCGATGACCAAACTCTCTCGGGCATCACAGCTTAACTCTTTAATTCCACTCAGCTTATCGAGAGAATCTTCCAACGGGTAACACACTTCTTCCATCATCTCAAAAGGTGACGCGCCCGGATAAACGATCCGAACCTCAATATTTTTGGTCGGCGTCAACGGAAAAGTGTCTTTCTGCAGTTTGGGCAAGGCAAAAGCCCCTAACAGCAGTACCGCCATCATCAGGACATTGGCGCCAGTGGTGTGCCGAGCAAAAAAAGCGATCATAATTTGCCCTCTTTCTGAATCGCGTTTAGGGCTTTAAATCCGCTCTGCGTATCCAACCAAAGGCCGATTTTCTCATCCGGTTGCGGTTGTAAAGCCATCCCCTCAACGGCGGGTGAAAGTTTACTTAGCACAACCACATCACCGAATTCCACGCCAGATTTGATCACCGCAACCTGCCCTTGGACGAAATCTATCCTGACAGGTTTGCTTTTCAGTTTACCTTCAGAGACAGTGTAAACTTTACCATCATGGATGGCGTTTATCGGTAGCAAGACTTGTTGCTCCATCATTGGTGCTTTAATCGTGACTTTAACTAAAGTCCCACGAATAAGTGGTGGCTTCTCCCCGGGAATGGCTTGCTGATAGGGCTGATTTACTTGTGCAACCAGGCTTTGGCTTTGAGTCTGAGCATCGATTTCACCGCCGGAGCGGCTGATCTCGGCAGGCCAAGTAATTACTTTATCGCCTGCTTGGAGCTCGACTGTCGCGCTCAAGTTGCTATGAACATCTTCGTCAAGCGAGTCAAAGCGATTGGAATTTCTTAGCGGACGCATTTTACCAAGCGGAAACTGCGCGCGAACCTCAACGGCATCGATGTCATCCGCTTTGAGCAGCAATTCCCCCTTGTTGACATACTCGGCGAGTCCAACCAAGGTTTCGACAATGCGAATATCAAATGGGGCTTTAATTACGGTTTGTTCGAGATCTCGGTTTGCAAGTGCTAGTTCCGTTTGCAAAACCTTTTGCTGCGCTTGATTAATTGCCAGTTGGTTTTTCTGTGTCTGGAGCTGTTGCTGGCTGCTGAGCAAGTCTTTGGTCGCGCGGTCTTTCTCTGTTTTGGAGATATGCCCGGTTTCACTCAATTTGATTGAGCGGGCATATTCTGACTGTTGTACCTCAAACTCTTTCTCTGCAATCTTGAGCGAATCGATAATGGTCTGATTCGTTAGCATTAGCACTTCAAGCTCAGCTTGCAAACGGGCAATAGTAAGTTGATAAGCGGTGGGGTCAATTCTAAGGAGTTCGCTGTCTTTGCGGATAATAGCGCCCGTTTTGTATTGCTCAGAAACCCACACAACCGCGCCGTCAAGTTCAGACTGTGCCTGCCAGTCTTGAACAGACTCGGTATGTCCATATCCGATGGCAGAAGGTTGGATATTTCGCGGCTCGACTTTCAACACCCGAACCACCTTTTTAGCAGCCGTATTACTCGCATTAGGCGGTTCAGCCTTCATCCCTGGTGCGATCACCAATAACGCGATGCCCAACAAAACAGGAGGAACAAACAGAGCCCTTTGTAACCAGCTATACCTAGTCATAGCGATTCCCTTACTATATATTAGCTTTTCCTTAATCAAAAGGTAGCACACCAACATAAGCGGATTTGCTTCCTTGATCTCAAAATAAGTCAGGCCTCACAAATGGAGGCCTGATTGAATTGAGCTACTGATTGTTTTTGCCTTTGCCCATGGTATTTTTGGGGTTCACCATGCCTTGATGAGCATTAAACTCTTGTTGAGAGATAGCGCGATCCGCGTTGCTATCTAACGAAGCAAAACTGTGGCTTTGATTGATATTTTTCAACGTACGTCCCTCTTCTGCTCGCTGGGCAATACGTTCTGAGCGTGCTTGATTGAACTCGGCTTCGGTTATCTTGCCATCACCATCGAGATCAAACTGTGAAAATACTGGGCGTGACATATTGTTATTCATGCCTTTATTCATTCCACCAGCCATTGCTCCGAAGGCAATAACGATACCGAGTAACGCGATTATCGTGCTTTTGATTTTCATGACGTTTTCCTTCTCTTTGTTTCACTACTTAAGAATATACTAATGTAAGTAAGATAACGTCATGTGATGTAAAGGTATGTAAAGATGGCTAAGTAGATATCGATTTATGTTCTTATCGGTTTGTAAGCGCAGCGCAACAGAAATTATGAAACTTCTGCCGCTAGTACTCTGGTAAGAGTACAGGCATAGCTATGTCCAAATGGTTTTCAAATTATCCCAAACTTTCAGCCACCGAAACCGAAAAGCCAATGATATAAAATCCCTAGTTTCGAAAAATATGGCGATTTTTAGACATTCAGAGTGTTTTCGAACTTTTGCCCAGCAGTTTGCCTTGCAAATATCCAACAGACAAGGGATTACTTTTAGTAGGGCAAATACATGTTAACATTCTGTTAACTCTGACTGGTGATGGGGCAATAATGATTCCCAGAACATACAAAAAAGCCGCTGGATTGAACCCCAGCGGCTTATTATTTTCTAGCATCTAGCATCTAGCATCTAGCATCTAGTGCTTAGATTAGTTGTTGCTGTGCAGCTCGCTGTTTAGCTCAACCGCAGACTTGTTCGCTAGGCACTCGATTTGGCCTGTGATTGAGTTGCGACGGAACAGAAGATCAGACACGCCAGCAAGATCGCGAGCTTTAATGATCTCTACTTCGTTGCCTTCTTTATCTAACATGCGAACCTTAGTACCCGCAGTCACGTAAAGACCAGACTCAACCGTACAACGGTCGCCCATAGGGAAGCCAAGACCAGCGTTTGCGCCTAGTAGGCAGTTTTCGCCGATAGAGATAACCATCGTACCGCCACCAGACAGAGTACCCATGATAGAAGCGCCGCCGCCGATGTCTGAACCGTTACCTACAACAACACCCGCAGAGATACGACCTTCAACCATGCTCACGCCAGTTGTACCAGCATTGAAGTTGATGAAACCTTCGTGCATTACTGTTGTGCCTTCGCCTACGTGTGCGCCAAGACGAACACGAGAAGTGTCAGCAATACGAATACCTGTTGGTACTACGTAGTCCACCATTTTAGGGAACTTGTCTACGCAATCTACAGACAGAGCACGACCTGCAAGGCGAGCTTCGATTTGACGCTCAGCCAGCTCAGGTAGGTCGATAGGGCCTTCGTTTGTCCATGCGATGTTGTGCAGTAGACCGAAGATGCCGTCCAGTACCGTACCGTGTGGTTGTACTAGGCGGTTAGAGATAAGTTGTAGCTTTAGGAAGCCTTCAGCAACTGATGCTGGCTTCTCGTCAGTAGCAAGAACAACAAGAACAAGTGGCTGTTCAGACGCTGCCGCTTTTTCTGCGAAAGATGCGTTAGCTGCATCATCGTTTGCTGCGAATGCTTTCGCCAGTTCTGCGCTTTGTGCAGCAGAGATTTCGATAGCTTGGTTGCCTTCAGCGTAACCTGACACTTCAGCTACAGCTGCTACAAGAGCGTCGCTTGGGTTTAGAAGCGGGTTAGGGAAGAACGCTTCAATGATTTTATTGTCGCGATTTTTGGTTGCCGTACCGAAGGCTAGTGAAAAATAAGCCATGTTGAATCTCCATGTGTTGAGTCTTGATTTTGCTATTCCAAAACAACGGCTCGAATAACAAGCGCTGCCGTTAGCAAAGTTAATTTAATTGCGTTCATCATAAAGAGAGCGCCCTCGTTATGAAAGGGCGTATCGGGATAAAGTCTGTAAAATGATATTGCTTGTCTTTTGAGAGATAGTTTTCTGCAATGAGAAAACACTGCAGATCAACACAAATTGATTGGTGCGTTAATCAACATTCTCCTGTGAATCCCCTCTTTAGATAAACAGTGCCTTATAAGCTTGCTCAATCCCTTCAATCAACATCTGCATACCGATTACCGCGAGTATCAACCCCATCATTCGAGTAATCACGTTCAGTGCGCTTGGTCCAACGGCTTTAACGAAGCGCTCGCCAAATACGACAGCAGAATGTATTTAATCTTAGATACAAATAATTATTAGAAATAGATAGTAGAGCAAGTGTGAATAAAAAACAGCCAGCATAAGGCTGGCTGTTTGGTTTTAGTGATAGGTGTAGAGTTTTAGTCGTCCGTTATTGCTTGATTCTCAACTAACAGACTCTACATAACAGGCAGATTGTGGGACTCACTTTGTCGTTATGCGTGTTGAGATTCACTCACTGCCACAGCCAATGCAACCGTCGCTCCGACCATTGGGTTGTTGCCCATGCCGATGAAGCCCATCATCGCCACGTGAGCAGGAACTGAAGAGCTACCTGCGAACTGAGCATCAGCGTGCATTCTGCCCATGGTATCGGTCATGCCGTAAGACGCTGGGCCTGCTGCTACGTTATCTGGGTGCAATGTTCGACCTGTACCGCCGCCTGAAGCAACTGAGAAGTATGGCAAACCTTGGCGAGTGCGTTCTGCTTTGTAGATACCCGCTACTGGGTGTTGGAAGCGAGTAGGGTTGGTTGAGTTACCCGTAATACTCACATCCACCTCTTCTCTGTGCATGATAGCCACACCTTCACGAACATCATCAGCGCCGTAACACAAGATGTCGCCGCGAGGGCCTTGTGAGAAACGGCGACGTTCTGTTTCAACAAGTTCACCTGTTTGGTAATCGTATTGAGTGCGCACGTAAGTGAAGCCGTTGATGCGTGAGATAAGATAAGCGGCATCTTTACCTAGGCCATTTAAGATCACTTTCAATGGGTTTTGACGTGATTTGTTGACGTTTAGTGCGATTTTGATCGCACCTTCTGCTGCAGCAAAAGATTCGTGACCCGCAAGGAAGGCGAAGCAGTGACTTTCTTCATTGAGAAGACGAGCGGCTAGCGCGCCATGTCCAATACCAACTTGGCGTTGTTCAGCAACACTGCCAGGTTTGGTGAATGCTTGAAGACCTTCACCAATAATATTAGCGGCTTGTTCTGCGCTGGTGGCTTTACGGAACAGAGCCAATGCTGCACCAAGAGTGTAAGCGTCAGCTGCGCTTTCAAATGCGATAGGTTGAGTGTCCATCACTAATGCTTTTGGATCGACATTGTGTGATAAACAGTATTGGTTTGCTTGCTCTAAAGAGTCGAAGTTCATTTCTGCCAATACGCGAGTTACTGATTCATTAAATTGAGTGTTCATCATATCTTTCCTCTAAATTGGCAAAATTACTGTTGGCGTGGGTTAATGGTGGCAACGGCTTCATCGAAGCGGCCATAGGTCCCTGTCGCAAGGTCGGCCGCTTCATTCGCTGGCACGCCTTGGTTAATCGCCTTCATCATTTTTCCGAGGTTGAGATATTCGTAGCCAATCACTTCGCTGTGATCATCAAGTGCAAGTTTGGTTACGTAACCTTCTGCAAGCTCTAGGTAACGTACGCCTTTTGCAGCGGTTGAGTAACTGGTACCCACTTGGCTGCGCTGTGTTTGACCTAAGTCTTCTAATGCAGCGCCAATTTCTAGACCGCCTTCAGAGAAAGCTGATTGAGTTCGACCGTAAACAAACTGCAGGAAGATTTCACGCATGGCTACGTTAATAGCGTCACACACTAAGTCAGTATTTAGGGCTTCAAGAATGGTTCTTCCGGTGAGGATTTCGGCTGCCATCGCGGCTGATTGAGTCATGCCTGAACAACCAATCGTTTCGATTAGGGCTTCTTCGATGATGCCGTTTTTTACGTTAAGAGTCAGTTTTGCAGCACCTTGTTGTGGTGCACAAGTGCCAACACCGTGGCTTAAGCCAGAAATAGCGATGACATCTTTTGGGCTAACCATTGCGCCTTCAACTGGAATTGGAGCTGAATTGTGAAGATCACCCCTTTGAATAGGGCACATTGATTGAATTTCTGAAGAGTAGTGCATAATGTTTTCTCACTTATAGAGCCATTTAAGGCCTAGGGCGTTGAGAAAACAGGACGTGTTGGAAGAGGTGCGGCTAATTCACTACAGATCTTGAGTATCGATAATCCAAAGGTGTCATGGAACTTGGTCTTAATAGACTAAGTCCATTTCAAAATGGAGGAATAGCGATACGTCCAACAGTATTACCTGTTTTCGATTCTGTAGGAGTCATTAGCACTGTTCGGAAAGAACGGGCGGTTGAAGCAAAAGCTTAGGTGGAACCCCATCACCTGATGGCTATAGATTAGATCTTCCTCACACTTTCATGCAAGCGAATGTTTAGAGCGATTTCGACTATAAACAAGCTTCATTATATTTCGATAAGTATAAAAAAACGCCAATAACGAACTCTGATTAGAGGCGTCATTGACGTTTTTTAGAAAGGTATCAGCTAGTTAAGCTGCATCTTCTTCTGCGTCTTCAACAGCTTCAAGCTTCTTAGCTTTTTTCGGAGCTGGCTTACGCTTAGCACCTAATGCGTAAAGAACTTCTTCTTTGTTCTTCGCTAGGTACATTGCAAGTTCTTCTTGCTTGCCTTCATCTTCAACTAAATCGCTTTTGCCTAACAGTTCAAAAAGCTCATCAGCCATATCCAGCATTTTGTCGTATGCGTCAGCTTCGGCTTTAGAGGTAAAAGTCATTTTCTCTTCTCCGTTGCGTTCCACCACGTACTTGACGATAACAGCCATGGTTAATCCTCTAAGTTTGATAAATTTTACTGGCTTTTTATACAGTTTCTGATGTTAAAAGTCCAGTTGGAGCCCTAACAATGCGGCCTCAATCTTGATGTGTAGCCCAGTCTTCACAATAACTCATGAAAGATTTCAGCAGTGGGCTTTGATATTTGTCTTTATGGACCAGCATCCAGAATCGGCGTTTCATATCAAGTGGCACATTAAGCGCTTTTACTCGGCCTGAATCGATCGCTCGCTGAGCAGCTAAACGAGACAAACAGGCAAAGCCAAGACCGGCAGAAACAGAGTTGATGATTGCTTCTGTGGTGTTGAGTTCAAAAGATTCATACCAATGTTCGATGCGCGGTGCGACGGCACGAAGGAAAAACTCGCGAGTCCCTGAGCCTGATTCACGTAAAATCCAATGGCTGTCTTCTAAATCGCTTAAAATCACTTTTTCTTTGGCAACGAGAGGATGTTGATTACTAACAATAATGCACATTTCATCGCTGCTAAACTGACTCGAAATGAGTTCAGGGTGTAATGTTTTTCCTTCAATTAGCGCGATATCCAGTTCATAATCCACCAACTTTTGGCAGATCAGTGCACTGTTTGAAATGAACAAGCTTTGATCCTGATGTTGAGTTCGTTCGCGAAAGCCTGACAAAATAAACGGTGCGACCTGATTACCAATCGTGTCACTCGCGCCGACCTTTAGATTGCCACTTAAAGGCTGATCATCACGGAACAAAACATCAATACCAGCAGCACGATGTAATATTTCATCCGCCAATGGAAGTAACTTATGTCCCTCTTGGTTGAGAATTAATCGGTTGTTGACCCGGTCAAATAGAGAGTGGCCGAGTTGTTTCTCCATTTCGCCTAGTGCCATGCTGACCGCAGCTTTAGACAGAAACAGAGCCTCAGAGGCAGCAGTCAATGTCGAGTGCTGAGTAATAGTGACGAACACTTTGAGCTGTTTTATTGAAATATTAGCCATCAGATTCCTAGTTTTACTCTGCTGGTGAAAATGGATTCTGTTCAGTATTGATGAACACTTGTTATATATAATTGGATATTGTTTAACGAAGCGCAAGCGTATTATGGCTTCAACAAGCTGATGAGTTCACAAGTTTAGTGAATTAGGTTTAAGAGAGGCTGACATGATTCAACGTATTAAATATAGATTAACAGGAGCTCCAACACCCATGGCAGGGTTAGCACTCGCAATTGCAAGCTTAGGCTGGTGTTGGGATGGTGTTCTAGTCGCACAAGGTATCTTACACACCCCGGGTTTGGTGCAGTGGATCAGTGCTGGCATTGCGGCGGTATTACTTCTTGTTTTAGCTGTGAAATTTTTGATTCATGGTCACCTATTGCGTGAAGATCTTGCTCACCCTGTTGTCGGCAGTGTGGTACCAACATTTGCAATGGGGTGCATGGTGGTGTCAGCGTCTTTGGCGCCAATCTCTCAATTCTTACAAGAAGCTATGTGGTTGGCTTCTGTGGCTTTGCATGTTGTGTTTCTAACGAGCTTTTTGTACCACAGAGCTAAAAACTTTGAGATTCACCACATGGTGCCAAGCTGGTTTGTGCCACCGATCGGTATTATCGTCGCTGACGTCTCTTTCTCAGGTAATCCAGTTTTAGAGCCAGTAGCTAACGCGACTTTGGTATTCGGCTTATTGGTTTACGCAGTAATGCTACCAATCATGGTTTACCGTTTGATCTTCTCTCACGAAGTGCCAGATGCTGCAAAACCAACGATTGCGATTATGGCAGCACCGGCAAGCCTATCTTTGGCGGGTTACTTAACCGTTACTGCTAACCCTTCACCTGTGATCATTGGTTTACTATTTGGTATTGCAGTGTTGATGACGTTCATTATCTATATGGCGTTTTTCAAACTACTTCGTCTTCCATTTAGCCCTGGTTATGCAGCGTTTACCTTCCCAATCGTGATTGGTGCAACAGCCTTGTTCAAACTGGCTGCGTGGATGCAAGCACAAGGTATTGAAGCGCATTACATCAATCAAGTGTTTGGCCTAGCGTATCTAGAATTGATTGTGGCAACGTTTGTAGTGGGTTATGTGGCGGTTCGTTATTACATGAATTACAAACCTCACCGTGTTCTAAGCGCGGTAGGCAGTAGATTGTAAGAAGCAATAGTTCAAAAGATAAACGGAGCTTAAGTTTTCAGTATTTCATAAGCTTATATTCCTAATCCAAACTCGGCACTTATGCTAATCTGGCTTTATATTGTGGCAAGATTAGCGTGAGTGCACTTTGTTTACTGTTTACCATTCCAATAAAGTCGATACTTTAAAAATCCTTCTCGTTCATTTAATCAAAAGTGATCCTTTAGCCAACCCTTTCGAAAAAGAGCAGATCTTGGTTCAGAGCCCAGGTATGTCTCAATGGCTTAAGATGGAACTCGCCAAAGAGTTTGGTGTAGCAGCAAATATAGACTTTCCTCTTCCAGCAACCTTCATTTGGGATATGTTTACCCAAGTGCTTCCTGATGTACCTAAACGCAGTGCTTTTAACAAGGAAGCGATGACATGGAAGCTAATGAGTTTGCTACCTGCGAAGCTTGACCACCCTGATTTCTTACCCCTACAGCGCTATCTTGAAAACGACGAAGACGGCTCTAAGTTGTATCAATTAGCCGAGAAAGTTGCCGATATCTTCGATGGCTACTTGGTGTATCGACCTGAGTGGATGGCGATGTGGGAAGCGGGAGAACCCGTTGCAGAATTGATTGATAGTGAAGGGCAACAAGAGCACCCTTGGCAGCCGATTTTGTGGAAGGCACTCTACGAGCAAACGCTCTCTCAAGGCCAATCGAAATATCACCGTGGTAACTTGTATCACGACTTCATTGAAGCGTTAGCTAATCAACAAGGCCAGTTACAACACCTGCCGAAACGTCTGTTTGTGTTTGGTATTTCGTCACTGCCTCCTCGTTATATGGACGCATTGAAAGCGCTTGGCGAGCAGATTGATGTCCACCTGATGTTTACCAACCCTTGCCAACATTACTGGGGCGATATTCGTGACCGTAAATACTTGGCGAGAGTGGAAGCGCAGCGTCGTAAGCAGTTTGCTTTGGTTGATGGTTTACCTCAGCTAGAAGGCGAAGTCTCACCATTAAAAGATGGCATTGAAGCCAATATTGAAGACGAACTGCATACCAGCCAAGCGGTCGGTAATAGCTTACTGGCGTCTATGGGTAAACTGGGCAGAGATAACCTGTTCTTGCTGTCTCAATCAGACAGCGAAGAGCATGAGTTCTTTATTGATGTCGAGAGAGACAGCCTGCTGCATCAACTGCAAGCCGATATTCTTGAGTTAGAAGAGCACCAAGACGATCACATCTTAGACTCCAGCAACCACAAACAAGTGGTTGAGCTGGACGATCGTTCGTTGACGGTACACGCTTGTCACAGCCCAATGCGCGAGGTGGAGGTTCTCCATGACCAGTTGTTAGCGATGTTTGATGCTGATCCAAGCTTAAAACCACGCGATATCATTGTGATGGTGGCAGACATCAATGCTTACAGCCCTGCTATTCAGGCGGTATTTGGTAATGCTCCGGGTGAGCGTTATATCCCTTACTCGATCTCTGATAGAACTGCAGACCAAGAGAGCCCAATTCTGACCGCGTTCATGCAGTTGGTCGCGTTACCGAACACGCGTTGTCTAGCTTCTGAACTTCTAGAGCTATTAGAAATCCCAGCGATGATGGCACGCTTCGGTATTGATGAATTTCAATTTGAACAAGCTAAGCAGTGGGTTGAAGAAGCGGGTATCCGCTGGGGCGTCGATTCTTCTACGGCAACAGAGTTTGATTTGCCTGCCACCGAGCAAAATACTTGGCTATTTGGTATCCAGCGTATGTTACTGGGTTATGCGATGTCGGATTCCGCAGGTTTGTTTGAAACTGGACACTCTCCAATTGCAGCTTATAACGAAGTTCAGGGCATTAACGCCGAACTTGCTGGTAAGTTAGCGCACTTTATTGATCGTATTGCCCATTACCGTCAACGCCTTGCTGAGACGCAATCCATCGATATGTGGCGTGAAACCTTGCTGCAAATGATTGATGATTTCTTCGCCGTTGAGCTAGAAGGCGAGGTGGTGCTTAAGTCGATTCGTGATGCACTTTCTCAACTGAATGAACAGCTTGATGATGCCTTGTACGAACAAGAACTATCGCTAAGCATTATCTATCAGTACTTAAACAATAAACTGTCGGGTGCGCGTATCAGTCAGCGTTTCTTAGCGGGGCAAGTGAACTTTTGTACCCTGATGCCGATGCGTTCTATCCCGTTCAAAACTGTTTGTCTATTAGGCATGAATGACGGTGTTTACCCACGCTCAATGCCGCCGGAAGGTTTTGATTTGATGAACGGACGCACTCGTCCGGGAGATCGTTCTCGTCGTGATGATGACCGTTACCTATTCTTAGAAGCGATGTTGTCGGCGCAAGAGTGTTTATACATCAGTTATGTCGGCCGCTCGATTCAAGATAATACTGAGCGAGTACCGTCGGTATTGGTTTCTGAGTTGATTGAGTACTGCCACCAGAACTACTGCCTAAGTGCAGATCAAGCGTTACCAAGTGATGATTCTGGTATCAAACTGACTCAAGCAATCAGCTTTGAACACACCATGACACCATTTAGCCCAGCAGCCTTTACGCAAGGTGATGCAGGTCATGTATTGAGCTACGCCAAAGAATGGCTTCCTGCGGCAAATCGTTCTGGTGAGCGCAGTGGTGAATTCAATCGTGCATTGGATGACTATTTGTTGGGGGCAACGTACCCGTTGGAATTGGACCTGGTTGAGTTACAGCGTTTTTGGCGTTTGCCAGTGCAGTACTTCTTTAATCGCCGTCTCAAAGTGGTGTTTGAACCGCCACTTCCTGTAATGGAAGACGATGAGCCATTCGTACTCAATGGCCTAGAGAGCTTCCAGCTTAAAGATGCGCTGCTGCAAGTGTTGCTGGACCACCCAGAAGGTGCAGACGAAGCGGTGCGACTGTTTGTCTCTGAGCAAAAAGCCCAAGGTCGATTACCGGTCGGCGCCTTTGGTGACATCGAATTTGAAACCAATCGTGTTCAAGCGGAAGACTTAGCCAAAGAGATTAGATTTGTGAGCGGATCACCGCAGCAAGATCTCGAAGTGAATATCGAGTTTGACGTGTTAGGCGAAGGTAAGCCTGTTCGCTTGATGGGGTGGTTAACTCAAAACTATCAATCAGGTCTAGTGCGTTTCCGTAGCGGCAAAATACGCTCTCAAGATTACTTGGCTGCGTGGATTGATCATCTATCCTGCGCTGTTATGGGACACGGAAAAACGACCCATATTATTGGCTATGACAGAAAAGAGGGCGTGGTTCACCAAACGCTACAACCTATCGGCGATGCGCAGCAAGCGAAGAGTATATTAGCTGAGTTAGTACGACTGTTTTATCAAGGTATGACTGCACCATTGCCATACTTCCCGAAAACGGCATTAGCTGGTGTTGAAGCGGGCTTTAGCCGTGGTAAGTGGGTCGATGATGAAGAAAAGTCACTCAAGAAAATGGCCGATACCTTTAATGACAGCTTCGCCTTCACGGGCGAGGGTAGAGATACCTACATCTCACGAATCTGGTCTAAATGGGACGATGAATTGGCTACTGAGTCGCGTATGTATTCAACGCTTGTGCTACAGGCGGCAAGGTTGGCTACTGCCGATCTGGAAGATCAGGAGTAGGTGGCTGTGATCGACAAGATCAATAGCGAGTGCGCTGAATTAATGAAAGACAAAAGAGAGTCGCTGGTAAGCGTTTGGTACGCTTGCTTTCAAGATGAAGGGAATCAAGGTGAATAGAAGCAAGGTACAGGAAATAAAGTGGCCGCCAGTAAATCATTATTAGTGTAGGGCGTTCGCTGTACGGCCACAGGTCAGAGGGACCATTATTCTGTGGTTCAAAGTAACGCCGTAAAGTACAAAACTCGTACGCGCTCCTGAACTCGTGGGCGCATAGTAGCGAGGCGATCCGAATTGATCCGTGAGAGAGATCGCACTAACTATTAACAAATCAGCGTAGGACGTAAATTGAATGACGTTTTCCACGCTAGGTCACATTTGTAACAACATATTTATCAGAAGGCAGTAAGGCATGACGACCACAAGCAGTGTTCAGGTAATTGCTCCACAGACACTCAATACCATGACGTTTCCACTTCATGGCGCGCGTTTAATTGAAGCATCGGCGGGTACTGGTAAAACATTTACTATCGCTGGCTTGTACTTACGCTTACTGCTCGGACACGGCACGGCAGCACCAACAGGAGAGCTTACAGAAGCTACCCGACATCATGAGCCGCTAACCGTAGATCAAATTCTGGTGGTGACTTTTACCGAAGCGGCAACCGCAGAGCTGCGAGATCGTATCCGTGCACGAATCCATGATGCACGCATTGCGTTTGCTCGCGGGCAAAGTGATGACCCAGTGATTGCGCCTCTGTTGCAAGAGATCGAAGACCACGCAGGCGCTGCGAAAACACTGCTCAATGCCGAAAGGCAAATGGACGAAGCCGCGGTCTACACCATTCACGGCTTTTGTCAGCGAATGTTGACTCAAAATGCCTTCGAGTCTGGCAGCCGATTTGATAATGAGTTTGTGACAGATGAAAGCCATCTTAAAGCGCAAGTAGTAGCCGACTATTGGCGTAAGCAGTTTTACCCGCTACCTATTCAGCTAGCAGGTGAGGTCCGTAATATCTGGGGTTCACCGGCTGCATTGTTAGCAGACGTCAATCGTTATCTGACGGGTTCTCCATTGAAGCTAACCGTCGACGCGATGTCGGGTGATTTGCAAACTCTACACAATCAGAACCTAGACAAAGTGAAGCAGCTTAAAGCACTGTGGTGTGAGTCTGAAGCGGATTTTTTAGCTTTGATCTCTGGTTCGGATGTGAACAAACGTAGCTACACCAAGAAGTCTCTGCCGACATGGTTAGAAGCGGTGACAGCATGGGCGCAGAGCGACACTCATGATTATCAATATCCAGATAAGTTAGAGAAGTTCTCACAAGCAACGTTAATTGAAAAAACACCAAAAGGCGTCGCACCTCAGCATGCCGTTTTCGAAGCGATTGAAGATTTCTTAAATCACCCAGCCGACTTGAAAGCTCCATTGCTGGCACATGCGATTACCCATTGTCGAACTATGCTAGCAAAGGCGAAACAGCAAAAGCAGTGGTTATCATTTGATGATTTGTTGACTCAGTTATCTGCGTCGATTGATGTCGATGAGCAGTCCTTGCTGGTGGAAAGAATTCGCACACTCTACCCAGTTGCAATGATCGATGAATTCCAAGATACCGATCCGCTGCAATACAGTATTTTTAGCCGAATCTATCTTGATAATCCGCAGTGCGGCTTGTTTATGATCGGTGACCCAAAGCAGGCGATTTATGGCTTCCGTGGCGCAGATATCTTTACCTATATCAAGGCGAGAAACCAAGTTAGTGCTCACTACACCTTAGGCACTAACTGGCGCTCAAGTGCCGATATGGTCAGTGCAGTAAACCAAGTGTTTATGAATTCGGACAGCCCGTTTATCTACGATCAAGACATTCCATTTTTGCCCGTTGCTGCCAGTCCATCAGCCGACAAACGCCAATGGGTGATGAACGGAGAAACTCAGCACGCACTGACCTTTTGGTTACAAGAAGCAGAAGATAAGCCACTACCTAAAGGCGAATATCACAAAGCCATGGCCGAGGCGATGGCGAGTCAAATTCAAACCATTCTGACCGCTTCTCAAAACCAGCAAGCCTATTTTGATAACGGCAAAAAACAACATGCCGTGAATGCGGGTGATATTGCTGTTTTGGTTCGAACCGGTAGTGAAGGTCGTCTGATTAAGAACGCGTTGTCGGAACAAGGCATTGCGAGCGTGTATTTATCCAACCGAGACAGTGTGTTCACCAGCTTGGTCGCACAAGATATTCAACGTTTGTTGCAGGCGGTGCTGACACCTGAAAATGACCGAGCATTACGCGCCAGTTTAGCGTCGGAGTTGTTTGCTCTGGATGCCGCATCATTGGATGAACTCAACAACGATGAAGTGGTGTGGGAAAACGTCGTTAACGAGTTTAGAGAATATCGTAAGTTGTGGCTTCAGCGCGGCGTGTTGCCAATGCTTCGCAGCGTGATCAGTAAACGACATCTCGCGGAACGCTTACTGGAAGAAGAAAATGGTGAGCGCTCACTCACTGATTTAATGCACATTGGCGAATTGTTGCAACAAGCAAGACAAGAACTCGACAGTGACTATGGCTTGTTGCGTTGGCTGGCTGAAGCAATCTCAGATGCACAAAATGGTTTAGGTGGCAGTGACGACGACATTCAACGCCTTGAATCAGAAAGAAACTTGGTTCAAATCGTTACCATTCATAAATCGAAAGGCTTGGAATATGACTTAGTATTTTTGCCGTTCGTTGCAAGCTATCGTGAAGCGAGTGAAGGTAAGTTCTACGACCATGACTCAGATACCACGGTACTTGATATTACGGGTAGCGATAGTGCCTTAGCTCAAGCCGACAAAGAGCGATTGGCGGAAGACTTACGTTTGATTTACGTGGCGCTGACTCGTGCTGTTTATGGATGTTTTATTGGCATGGCACCGCTACGTAAAGGGCGTTCAACCAAAGAGCCGACCGGCGTTCACTTGAGTGCCATGGGCTATTTGGTTCAAAACGGACAAGAGCAAGGCATCGCCGAGTTGCATCAAGCTCTATCGGCTATTGAGGGTAAGAATTCCAGTGTGCTGTTAGCCGAAACACCTACCGCTCACGAACAAATTTTTGTGCAAACAGAGCAAGTGAGTGACGACTTACAGGCCAGTGAACTTAAGGCTTCAATTGACCGAGCTTGGCGTATCACCAGTTACTCGGGGCTTGTCAAACAGGGCAGTCACGGTGCGAGTCATGACGCGACCATTGAGGTGTCTGGTTTTGATATTGACTCGGCTGATGAGCAGGATGAGTCTGAGTTGATTGAGCCTGAACGCTCTATCTTTACGTTCCCTCGTGGTGCTCGCCCAGGTACTTTCTTACACACCTTGTTTGAGGAGGTTGAATTTACCGAGCCAGCAACCAGTGAACATAACACGCAAGTAATCACTCACTTATTAGAATCAGAGCAATATGAATTAGAGTGGCTACCTGTGCTTCAGCAACTGGTCGATACAGTGCTGAACACCGCATTAGACGGCAAGAACTTAAAGCTAAGCGAGAAAGACTCGACGCAACGTTTAGTTGAGATGGAATTCTTACTGCCGATCGAAGTATTGGCTGCATCTGAACTGAATCAAACCATTCAATATCACGATCCATTGTCAGCCAAAGCGGGCGATCTAGGTTTCCAAACCGTGCAAGGTATGTTGAAAGGCTTCATCGATTTGGTGTTTGAGCACCAAGGTAAATACTATGTACTCGACTGGAAATCGAATCACTTAGGAGATGATGTTGCTGTCTACCATGGCGAGGCATTGAAATCGGCGATGGCCGACCATCGCTATGATTTGCAATATCAAATCTATGCATTGGCGTTGCACCGTTTCTTACGCAGCCGCGTTGCCAATTACAGCTACGAACAACATTTTGGTGGCGTGTACTACTTGTTCTTACGAGGAATGGACGGCCAATCTCAGCAAGGTATTTTCTCGGCGAAACCCACATTGGCTTTACTTGATGAAATGGATCAATTGATTGACGGTAAAGTGATAGACAGACGTTCGGCACAATTGAATGACGATGAAACTGGACAGATGGGGCTTTTATAATGACAACAACGACCACTAATACCGGCATAGATACTGCGAACACAGCAAAGCCAGTTTCACTTATTCCTGAGCAACTGATGGATGTACTCCAGTTTCTTGCGGATAAGGGTTCTATTCGTCAGTTGGATTATCAATTTGCCCGTTTTCTTGCTCAGCAAGCCACGAGCTACCCTCAAGAGATCGGCTTTCTCGCGGGGGTAGTGAGCCATGAATTAGGCAAAGGACACATTTGTACTCAGCTTATACAGAAGCATACGACAGGCCCTGAACTAGCGGAAGATCTTGCTCAGTTACTTGGTTTGTATGGTGAGACGGCATTGCAACTGAACCAGAAATTGTTAGGTATTGATTGGGCGACTGTTCTGCAATCGTCAAACTTAGTGGGAACGACCAATGATTGTGTTAAGCCGCTAATGTTCGATGGACAACGTGTCTATTTACAGCGTTATTGGAATTACGAAGTTGTGTTGGCTGAGACCTTAAACCGTTTAAGTAAGCCTGTAGAGTTCAATACTGAGCAGAAAAAAGCACTGACTGAAACGCTCAATCAGCTTTTTTCACGCAGTTATCACTTCCTGTTTAATGCCTTAGCCAAGGCTGAAGCAAACCAACAAACCTCTCAGGTATTACGTCAACAATTGGTGTGTGATCATCTTGATATTGTGAATGAGCAGGCTCTAGATTGGGGATCAATCGACCAAGCGATTGTACAAGCTAAGCAGGTAACGGACTTAGATGTGTTGGACGACTTGGTGCCGTTATCGGCATGTTTGAACTGGCAAAAAGTCGCGGCAGCGGTGGCGCTGAGTCGTCGTTTTGCGGTGATTTCTGGTGGGCCGGGTACTGGTAAAACAACCACGGTAACCAAATTACTGTCGGCGATGGTCGAGCAATCTCTCAGCCAAGGTAAAACACCAACGATTAAGCTAGTGGCACCAACGGGTAAAGCGGCGGCGCGTTTAACCGAGTCGATCGGTAAAGCAATTGAACAGCTGCCATTAGCGCCTGAAGTGAAAGCCAACATACCGACCGAATCGAGCACCTTACACAGATTACTCGGCGCGATTCCTAACCGTGCTGAGTTTAGGCATAACCGACGCAATCCACTCCACCTTGATATCTTGGTAGTGGATGAAGCTTCAATGGTTGATCTGTCGATGATGTATAAGCTGGTGGATGCACTTCCTGAGCACGCAAGGCTCATCTTATTGGGTGATAAAGACCAACTCGCTTCAGTAGAGGCAGGTGCTGTGCTCGGTGATATCTGTTCATTCAACTCTGCAGGGTACAGCACAGCGCAAGGCAATTTGATTGCAGAGATGACAGGTTTTGATGCGATAGCTAAACCAAGACAAGACAAAGCTGGAGCGGTGAATCCGCCTGCGATTGCGGATAGCTTGTGTATGCTGCAGAAGAGTTATCGTTTCGATGCGCGCTCCGGTATCGGTCAGCTGGCAAAAGCAATCAATAATGGTTCTGCGAATCAAGTAGACCAAGTGTTTGCCAAAGGTTTTGGCGATATCGAAAACCACCCTCTGTCGAGTGACAGCTATAACCTGATGCTGCGTACTTTGGTTAACGAGTATGGTGCGTACCTCAATAGAATGAATGTGCCGTTGGAAGAGTTAGAAACTCAAGAAGCGAGAGCGAAATCGGTACTCGATTTGTTCAGCCAATGCCGACTGTTGTGTTCCATTCGTGAAGGGGATTTTGGTGTTAAAGGCCTCAACCACAGAATTGAAAGAGCACTGGCCGCAAGGCGTTTGGTGAGCCCTCATAATGATGAGCTGTGGTATCACGGACGTCCTGTTATGGTGACGCGAAATGATCATGGCTTGGGTTTGTACAATGGTGATATTGGTATCTGTATGCTTGAGGCGGGTTCTAGTCAACCTGACTTAACCCCTCGTTTGAAGGTCTATTTTGAGTTGCCCGATGGCAGCGTAAAAGCTGTGCTACCAAGCCGAGTGCCCGATCATGAAACGGCTTATGCAATGACAATACACAAATCTCAGGGTAGTGAATTTGATCTGACCTTAATGATCTTGCCGCCAGATTTCAGCCCTATTTTAACGCGGGAGCTTATCTATACAGGTATTACACGTGCGAAGAAACGACTGATGATGTTCAGCGATACAAATGTGTTGAAGCGTGGGATTAAGGTGAAAACAGAGCGAGTGAGTGGTTTAGGCAGTCGCTTAACGAATTAGTCGTTATGGACGGCTAGAGAAGGTTTTGAACTTAGGGCTAGACAAACACAAAGCAACCATCCTTGGTTGCTTTGAGCGTTATTAGGAATCAGAGCCTAAAAACGCTCGAGTAAACGATATGTGGTTTATCTTGTACTTTGCTTGGCAATTCAAAATAAACTCTTTTAGATTCTCGCTAACAGGGAACACGCAGTGTACGTCTAGCCCTTCTAAGAATTGGTTATCAGCCATATCCCAAAAACTTTGCAGCGAGTTACAAACAATGGTTCTCATATCAATATTGCTCTTTTTGCTGTTTATATTAACGAGCATAGCTAATGTTAGCGTGCTGGCCGTCAACGGGTATAGCAATCCGTGCAGTGACCACCTCAATGAGTTCGACATGACTATCGAGATGGCAATTCCAATAAAAACATTTGTTAAGATTATTAAAGCGTCTAAATTCTATACAATTATACGTGTGAGTGAAAGTGCATAGTTAATAAATCTCATATAGAAAACGATTACATTTGCAATTATTTTTCCTTTGAAGTGAGATTTTAGTCCAAAACTTTATTTACACATTTAACGCTAAGATTTTTGAGTTACGTTGATAGTTGTACAGCCCCTGTTTTTCCATCGGTAGCTCATCAACTCCGATCTCGTAAAACCCTTGTTCACGGAACCAATGCAGGCTATGTGTGGTTAAAACGAAAATTTGGTCGATATCACGAGACTTCGATTGATGACGCATGTAGTCCAGTAATATTTGCCCGCGGTTGCCATCACGATAATCAGGATGAATCGCCACACACGCCATCTCTGCCATGTGATCTTCCGGATACGCATATAGTGCAGCGCAACCAATAATCAGTCCGTCTTTTTCGATAATCGTAAAGCGGTGAATCTCTTGTTCCAATTGTTCTCTTGAGCGACGAACGAGAATGCCTTGTTCTTCCAAAGGACGAATAAGGTCAAATATGCCACCAATATCGTCAATCTGAGCTTGTCTTACTTGCTCGGCACTAGCCATGACCACTTGGGTTCCAATACCGTCAAAAGAGAACAACTCTTGGATTAATGCGCCATCTACCTTGTAGCTGATTAGATGACAACGAGGCACACCAGCTCGACAAGCGGAGATCGCTCCTTTCAAGAAGCGCAGTGTTCCTGTGCTCATGTCTTCGGCAGGATTTTGAGATTCCGTTAATCGTTCTAGAATTTGCTTGGCATCTTTAGGGAAGAGTTCGGCGAGCACGTTACCGCGTTCATCTGTTACCCCTTGTTCGGAGCAGAAGCCAATCAGCTTGTCGGCCTTTAGACGAATAGCAACTTGGGTAGCGACCTCTTCAGAAAGTAGGTTAAAGCTTTCGCCTGTCACGGAGCTGGCAATAGGGCCAAGCAGTACAATTGAACCTTGGTCAAGCGTGCGATTGATCCCTTCGATATCGATTCGACGAATACGCCCGCTGTGGCAATAATCCGTACCGTCATCCACGCCAAGCGGTTGAGCCGTAATGAAGTTACCACTCATAACATTGAGTTGAGTGCCTGCCATCGGCGTGTTGTTTAAGCTCATTGAGAGGCGTGCGGTGATGGCAAGTTGAAGCTGTCCAGCAGCCTGCATAGCGACGCCCAAAGAATATTCATCAGTGACCCTAATATTCTTGTGATAAGGCGTATGGCAATCTTGCTTGGCAAGCAATTGGTTGATCTGCGGTCTTGCCCCGTGAACGAGAACAATCTTTACTCCAAGGCTGTGGAGCAAGGCTATATCACTAATAATGTTACCAAAGTTCCTGTCGGCAACGGCTTCGCCTCCCAGCATAATGACCATGGTTTTGCCACGGTGAGCATTTACGTAAGGGGTTGATTGTCTGAAACCTTTTACTAGCGCTGTACTTCTTAATTTCACAGAACAAGTCCATTTTGTTTATTTATTCGATAATTTAGCATTTAAATTCAAATGTAAACAACACCTTTTTGGAATAAAGCGCAAACTATTCTTATCTAGGCTTCAATATATAAACTGTCTCAGTGTAGAATGCGCATAGCATCCTTATGAGTAGTCACCGAATGCAACAAGCTCCAGCAACAAAGAACAAAATCGATGAGATAACCAAAGGTCTCTACAGCGAAGCTGATCAGCGCAATCAATCTAAGTTGAAGCGTAAGATCATTGAACGTTGTTTAATGGTTCTAGCCTTAGTGGGTTCGTTTGCGGTGGTTTCTTTGTTCGGCGATGTGCTTTCCCGAGTGCAAAATGCGGCGACGCCCGACAATCTGATATACGGCACTTGGATAGAGCAAGATGTTGCACATTATGCGACCGATGAGTTTGTTCTGAATGCTAATGGTGTGTCAGTTCGTGGGTCTGTTGTTTCGACGAGCTTTGACTTTGATGGAAACTACTTTGAATACAAGGCGGGTGATAAAACCTATCGCTTCCGCATGACCAATTCTGACAATACAGAAATGGTGCTCGATTCTGACAGTCACTACAATCCCATCTTCCGCCTTAAGGGCCATATCGATAACTCCGTCCGATAGGTTATCTTCTTGTAAACTCTTACAATCTAAGATTGTGTTATCTGACTGTTTTTGTCATCCTCGATGCATAGAATTTTTAGGATGACTCTTGTGATTAAAAAATGGCTTCCCCTTGTCGCTGCCTCTTTGTTATTTGGCTGTGCTCAACCCACTGATCTTGCTCAGCAACACCTTGATGACGAATTTCCTCGCACCTTGAATAAGGTCGATCAGGTTGAATCCAATAAACCAAGAGACTACACCGCATTTGCAGAACAAGCTGAGATGGTGGTTTCTAAATCCCCTTCGATGGCTAAAATCTATGAGCCGCTTTATCAACAACTCAATGAGTGGGCGATGTTGAGTGGAGATCCAAGCGAGCTAGCGAATTTTGGCGTTCAAACCGCTCAACTAGGTGGTGGTGATAAACAAGGCAATGTTTTGTTCACGGGCTACTTTTCTCCTGTGATGGAGCTGCGCCACGAAGCGAATGAAGAATATCGTTACCCTGTTTACGGGCTTCCTGAGTGTGGTAAAGAGTGTCCAACACGCCAAGAGATTTACAACGGCGCACTAGAAGGTCAGGGCCTTGAGTTAGGTTACTCAGCAAACCGTATCGACCCATTTATGATGGAAGTACAGGGCAGTGGATTTGTACACTTCGGTGATGATGACACGCTGCAGTATTTCGCCTACGCGGGTAAGAACAATAAAGCTTATGTGAGCATTGGCCGTGTTCTGATTGAACGAGGCTTAGTTCCACGCGAAAAAATGTCGCTAAAAGCAATCAAAGAGTGGGTATTGGCAAACGATCCTGAAGTGGTCAAAGAGCTGCTTGAGCAAAACCCATCTTTCGTGTTTTTTGAAGCGAGAGACGACCTATCTGTGATGGGTAGCGCGGGCATTCCTCTATTGCCTATGGCGGCGGTTGCGGGCGATCGCTCTATCTTGCCTATGGGGACGCCGATTCTTGCTGAGGTTCCACTACTGAATGCTGATGGTACTTGGAGCGGCGCTCATCAACTAAGACTGCTATTGGTTTTGGATACGGGCGGCGCGGTTAAGCAAAACCATTTGGACCTTTACCACGGCATGGGCCCTCGAGCGGGTACAGAAGCGGGCCATTACAAGCATTTTGGTCGTGTGTGGAAGCTCGGTTTAGATGGCAGCGCAACTGAAGCGCCTTGGGCTTTGCCTCCTGAAAAGGTTGAGTAAGCTACAATAAAATAGGGCATTGAAAGCGAATCGCTAATCCCCTAGACTTTTTATTCAAGAGTGCGTATAAAACGCACTCTTTTCTTTTTCTCAGAAATAAATTGGCGGCAACAATGCGTGAATTGACCACTCCAGCTTCAGAAAACTATGACCAACGATTTGGTGGCACCCGTCGCCTATATGGCAATAGTGAAGTCGACATACTTAGAGCAGCACACGTGTGTGTGATCGGTATTGGCGGTGTAGGTTCATGGGCGGTTGAAGCGCTTGCTCGTACTGGTTTAGGTGAGCTGACTTTGATCGATATGGATGATGTGTGTGTGACCAACATCAACCGTCAGATCCACGCAATGTCGGGTAACGTTGGTAAAAGCAAAATTGAAGTGATGGCAGAGCGCGTTAAGCTGATTAACCCTGAGTGTAAAGTTAACTTGGTTGACGACTTCATCGGCCCAGACAATCAGGCTGAATACCTATCGAAAGAGTTCGACTTTGTGTTAGATGCGATTGATAGCATGAAAGCTAAGGCTTCACTGTTGGCATATTGTCGTAGCAACAAAATTAAGGTGATCACCACTGGTGGTGCGGGTGGTCAAATCGATCCGACTCAAATCAAAGTGGCTGATCTGACGAAGACGATTCAAGATCCGCTCGCGAAGAAGCTAAAAGATACCCTTCGTCGTCATCATAATTTCCCTAAGAATCCAGCACGTAAGTTTGGTATCGATTGTGTGTTCTCAACTGAACAGCTGAAATACCCTCAAGCTGACGGCAGTGTCTGTGCTGCGAAAGCGACAGCAGAAGGTCCAAAACGTATGGATTGTGCGACGGGTTTTGGTGCGGCAACAGTTGTAACGGCGACGTTTGGTTTTGTAGCTGTTTCGCGTATCGTTGAAAAGCTGATTCAAAAGCACGCTAAGTAACGTCTTTTACTCAATTAACAATCGACTGGATATTAAAATGACCACATTCCCAAGCTCTCCATTCGGCACTGAAATTATCAGTGATGATATCGTCGCGAAGATGCAGACATTCAGCGGCTGGGAAGACCGTTATCGCCAAGTGATTCAATGGGGTAAGAAACTGCCAACGATGCCTGATGAACTGAAAAGTGAGCAGGTGATTGTCTCTGGCTGTGAAAGCCAAGTGTGGTTGGTTTCTCAAAATATCGACGGTGTTTGGCACTTTTATGCTGATTCTGATGCTCGTATTGTGCGCGGTCTGATTGCATTAGTGATGGCTGCGTATGATGGAAAAACATCAGAGCAGGTTCAAGCGTTCGATATTGATGGTTACTTTGAACAAATCGGTCTAATTACCCACCTTAGCCCATCTCGCGGTAATGGATTAAAAGCGATTGTTGCTCAAATCCAAGAGCTAAGTGCTTAATATCTCCTTGATACACAGAAGCAAAAAGGGTTGACGTTAAACGCCAACCCTAAGTAATTTCGCTACTCCCTAAAGCATATCAACGGCTTTTTCTATTGCCGCGATGAGTTTTTCAACATCCTCCATGGTGTTGTAAATACCAAATGAAATTCGAACCGTTCCTTTCACATTAAGTGCATCCATTAATGGGTGAGCACAATGATGTCCTGCACGTACTGCGATACCTTGCTGATCCAGTAGAGTCGCTATATCTTGATGGTGAACACCATCCATCACAAAAGTAATCACACTTGCGTTAGGTTGATACCCTAAAATCTGAATGTCATCCAGTTTACTGAGCGCAAGATAAGTCTCGTGTTGTAGTTGGTGGATATGATTTTCGACATCTTGTTGTACAAAACCACTTAACCATTCTATTGCGGTGCTTAGTGCTATGGCCCCTGCCACATTTGGCGTGCCCGCTTCGAATTTGCCAGGCAGTTCTGAAAAAGTAGTGCCAGAGAAAGAGACGCGCTCGACCATTTTGCCACCACCATGCCAAGGTGGCATCGCTTCTAACAATTCAAGCTTGCCGTAAAGCACACCGATGCCCGCAGGGGCATAGAGCTTGTGTCCAGAGAATACGTAGAAATCCGCACCTAAAGATGAAACATCTACGGGTTCATGAACGATACCTTGTGCACCATCCACCACCACAATCGCATTCATCTGGTGGGCTTTTTCGATCACTTGCTCAATCGGCTGACGTGAGCCCGTGACGTTGGTTATCTGAGCTAATGCAACAATCTTGGTTTGTTCATTTAAAAGTGCATCAAACGCAGTGAGGTCAAATTCACAATCCGGTGTCATCGGTACTTTAACGACTTTAGCACCGGTTTGCTCTGCGACAATTTGCCAAGGCACGATGTTGGCGTGATGCTCCATTTCGCTGACTAAGATCTCATCGCCGGGCTTAAGGGTGCTTCTGGCGTAGGTTTGAGCGATAAGGTTGAGTGCTTCGGTGGCACCGCGAGTCCAGATAATCTCTTTCGATGAGGTTGCGCCAATAAACTGAGCGACCTTGTCTCTAGCGGCTTCAAATTGACTGGTAGCATGGGCAGTTAAGCTATGGCTACCACGGTGCACATTGGCATTCTGCTTCGAGTAATATTGGCTAATGGCATCAATAACTACCTGAGGTTTTTGTGTCGTTGCCGCGCTGTCTAAGTAAATCAATGGTTGTTGATTGATGGTTTGGGATAGCGCAGGAAACTGCTCTCGGATGTGATTGATATCAAGCATCTATTCTTACCTAAATCTTGGAAATTGGTGCCAGCGTAATGCTAAGCGGTATCATTATTTTATCGCGACTTGTTAACCGTTGCTGACTAATCTTGATGATTCCAGCTATTTTCTTGCTCTTTGACCTGATCGAACAGCTTTTGGTTAACGGGAACTTCTATCTGATGCTTATTTGCTGTTTTTATCAGGTGCCCGGTAATGAAGTCGATCTCTGTCTTGCGTTGATAAAGCATATCTTGCTTCATTGAAGAGTTGTTCTGTGCTGTGGCTTGGATTACCTGCTTGACGCTTGCTTCTAATCCGTCGAATGAACAAACGATTCCTTCGGCCTGCATAACTTGTGTTAGCTCTTCAACGATAGAACTTAAAATACCCTGAAACCTTTGGTCTGCAAGTTCGCCGTTCTTGATTTGTTCCAACCCAGTGAGTGGGTTGATAGCACAATTGATGGCGAGTTTAGTCCAGAGCGCGGTTTTTATTTGTGGGTTCCAACTAACAGCGGGGAGAGCATGATCCAACACATCAACTAAAAACGTGCACTGCTGACCCGTTTGGTTAAAAGCACCCAATTGAGTTTGGCCTATTCCTGTGTGAGATACACTATTACGATCAGGTTTGAATGCTGCTTGGGTCGTGGTTGTCAATACTATCGGGTGAGCATTAATTTGGGTGGCGATGTTGTCGACCGCTCCCATTCCGTTATGCATGAACATGAGAGTAGTGTCAGAGTCGAGATATTGAAGTAACGGAGTAGTGGCTTCTTCTACTTGCCAAGCCTTGACCGTGAAAATCACTAAGTCACTCGCTGATAGCTTTTCGATATTGTTGTTACTGAAGTGAAGTGAAGTTTGCTCATCAAGTGATAGGTCAATTGAGGTTTCAGGGGAGCGGCTCCACAAAGAGACATTATGACCAGCTTGAAGTAGTTTTATTGCCCATAAAGAGCCAATTGCTCCAGGTCCAACAATAGTGATGTTCACAGCAATACCGAGATAAGAAAGTGATGCTGCAAGGATAGCTAGGCATTAAATGAAAGCAATAAAAAATGGCACCCTAGGGTGCCATTTTGGAAACTTTTCTTAGAAGTTCGATTAGAACTTGTAAGTTACTGCAACGTAGTGACCTACGCCAGAAGAATCAGCTTGTGAAGAAGCGTCCCATGGTAGGTCTGCACCATCTTTAAAGCCGTATACATCGCTGTATAGTTTCAGGCCGTAACCAACTGCAAAACGATCTGAGTGCCAGTAGATACCGTTGAACATTGCGCCGCCGTTGCTTACTTGAGCGTACTCATCTTTCATACCGAATTGGTAATCAATGTAACCTTGGTAAGAGATGAATGAACCGTTCTCGAAGAAGTAGAATGGCTTGAACCAGTTAGTCGAGATTTGGAAACCGTTCCAATCTTTTTGGTTTGAGTCGTATGTACCGTAAAGGTTTAGACCCATTTTACCGAACCATGGAACCATTACGTCAGAACCTAGACCAACTTTCTGAGTGTTAACACCACCGTTGTTACCATCCCACTCGAAAAGAGTTGAAAGGTATAGTTCTTCAACTGGACCGAAAGAAAGGTCTTTACCAGTTAGGCCGTCAAGAGACATACGAGGAGCAAACTTCATGAAGATTTTGCCATCTTTGTCTGCTTTGTCGCTGCTTGAGTCTGATGTTAGGTTAAATACATCAACATAGCCGTAAAGGTCGAAGATTCCAGAGCGACCACCAAATTCCATCTCTAGGTAATCATGAGTAGATTCGTAAGGACCTTTCTCGTTGATTGCACCCATGATGTTGAACTGCATCCATTTGTAATCGTTTTTATGGATGTCGCCGTCAGAATAATCCGCTGCCATTACTGGAGCAGAAGTTGCTGCAAGTAGGCCAAGAGTTAAAAGTGATTTACGCATAATGGAACTCTCTATGTTTGAAATAAGTAACCCGCTAATCCGTGCGTGTTTATGATGTCCGAATGCCGAGCATAATAGCGATTTTGTTCTCAAATAAAAGTGAGACAGAGTGAAAATTACAATTATTAAGGTGAGGTTGATCACACTAATGATCTAAATGATGGAACTTTACGGTGGTAATGCATATTGATGCACCTCTAATTCTATTGATTTTGTGAAATTCGATTATTTTGTGGATAAATAGGTGAAATACTGCGCTAAGCAAACGATTCTACTAATTAGAGTGATATGCATATCAAAATCAACAGTATTCTTTTCTAAGCGTTTTCTCTTAAAAAATGACTCATTCAAACCACCTCTTAATCTCGTCTTTGATCTATTTTTGACCAACAGCGTAGTGGAGTTGGAATCAATTGATGGACAACTCATGTGATGACTGCCTAGGGATTTGAACCTAGCTACTTTTTGAATCACGGAGAATTAAAGACAGTTCACTGCACTAGATTTTGAAATACTTTTTAAAGATTAGTTATTGGACTAATCATTTGTGTGACGAACTGGTCTAACTTTTTTGGAGAGAAGACCGATGAAATATTCACCTATACTCGCTGTAGCGATATCAGCCCTTTTCATTGTTGGGTGTGATGATGACGATGAACCAACAACTCAACTACAAGCTGTACATGCATCGCCAGATGCGCCTTTAGCTAACGTTTTAGTCAATAGCCAGGCTCGTTGGAGCGGTGTCGATTATGCTCAGGCATCCGGATACGCCTCAGTAGATCAAGGACAGACAACTCTTCAAGTCGATGTTCAACTCCCAGGTGACGCTGTTGCTACTGTTATTTCTCCAAGCCAATTCGATTTAAGCGGTGAATTAGATTACACCGTGATGGTTGTAGGCGACGCCGATGGATCCAACAATCCTGTAGAGGCTTTGGTTGTTACTCGCCCTGCTGCAGGAACGGCAACAAGTTCAAGCCTAGATGTGCAAGTAGTACACGCGGCAACAGGTGTTGGCGATGTAAATCTGTATGTCACTGGTCCTAGTGATCCATTGGGCGCACCGTTAGGGACTTTAGCTTATAAAGATTTTACTGACGTGCTGAATATTCCAGCTGGTCAGTACCGAGTAAGATTAGAAACAGTGAGCGGAAGTGCTATTGCTTTTGATTCTGGAGAGATAACTCTGGCTGGCGGTAGCGAGCTAACTATTGCAGCGGTATCAAGAGCTGACTCAAACAGTGTATCTCCGGTGAAGTTGATGGTGATGGACGGTAGTGGATCATCGTTAATATACGACATGGCAGAAACTGCCGAAGTAAGAGTCGGGCATTTGGTCGATGGCGCACCAGCTGTAGATGTATTTGTTAATTCTGCTAAGTTTGCTCCTCTTGATGGTTTAGTGTTTAAAGAAATTCGCGGTTTCTTAGATTTAGCAGCAGACAGTTATGATATTGATATATACGAAACGGGAACGACGTCTCCGTCATTTATTGATGTTGATGGATTAGCTGTATTTGCTGGCATGGATTACAGCATCTATGCGGTAGGGACAGTAAGTCCACTGAATTTGGAACCTTTGGTTGTTCCTGAAAACCGTCGTCCGGTTGCGACCAGTGCGGTGTTAAACATTACCCACGCCGCTGCTAACCCAATTGCGGCATCGGTGGATATCTACTTAACAGAAAACGCGGGGATCTCTGGTAGCACTCCGGCGCTAAGTGATGTGAAATTCAGAGATTATGCGAATGGCATTTATGTTGCGGCGGGGTCTTACTTTGTGACGATTACTGTAGCGGGTCAGCCGTCAGTTGTGGCTATCGACTCTGCGCCCGCAACCTTAGCTGATGGTGTGGTGTATCAAGTCGTGGCGATTGATGATTCGATGGGTACGGGTTTTAACCTAATTGTCAGTGAAACAACAGACTAGATCTGAAGACAGAACGTAGAAGAGGGTAGATCAATGCTACCCTCTTCTTATTTGTTTTCTTTGACTCTATTCTTGGTTAGTTTTGGCTTTCTCTAATAAATCCGTGAAAAAGTGGCGTAACGAGTAGAGCATGATCAAACTTGGAATCACCATAAGTGCGGTCAGTATAAAGAAGGTTGACCAATCATTGAGGTAATCGACCAATTCACCACTAAATGAAGCCAGTGTTGTTCGACCGAAGTTACCCAAGGATGCGAGTAATGCATATTGGGTTGCAGAGAAGGCCTGCCCAGTTAATAACGTTAAGAAAGAGACAAAAGCTACTGTTGAAAAGGCGGTCGTGAAGTTATCGACAATAATCGTTGCCAAGAACAGTGTTTCACTTGGGCCTGCTTGAGCGATCCATGCAAACATTAGATTACTGGCTGCCATGGCAACACCGCCAATCATCAGTCCGCGTACAATGCCGAATTTTACATTGAAGACGCTGCCTACCAAAGTGAAGAATATGGTTGCGCCCCAACCAATTAACTTCGAATAGTGGCCGATCTGTTCGTTACTGAAACCTATCTCTTTATAGAAGGTGATCGACATGCGACCTAGGAAGGCTTCACCTATCTTAAATAGGAATACGAACAGCAGTAGGGTGATGGCAACTTGAACTCCGTTTCGTTTGAAGAAGTCATAAAACGGTTCTAACACGGTAACACTGAACCAAGCCACGACTTTCGAACCGACAACCTTATTGTGGCGTTGCTGAGCCTGTTCTTGCAGGGCTTCGCGTTGTGTATTTGGCTCTCCGACAAAAAGAGTAAACAGCATTAGTACGACAACGACGCCTGCCATTCCGTAATACACGCCATTCCAACCGATTGAGTCTGCGTTAATAAAGGCAAGGTAGCCTGGTAGAGAATACCCCGTCCACCAACCAATTACGGCCATTGCAGAAGCTTGCGGCAGTTTTGATGCTTCGGATTTTGGGAAGGTATCAATACGAAATGCATCAATCGCGATGTCTTGCGTGGCTGAGGCAATGGCAATAGCGAGCGCCAACATTGAAGTAAACGCCAAGTTCTCTGCGGGATTGACGCCTGCGATGAATAAGGTACCGATTAAAACAATGGATTGGCAGAAAAAGATCCAACTGCGTCGCTGGCCGAGTATTGCGTGAAGCACCGGCAGTTTTACTCGGTCTACCAATGGTGCCCATAGAAAGTTAATCGCATACACGGCAAACACACTGCCAAAGTAGCCGATGGCAGCACGCGTTAAACCTGCATCTTTTAGCCAACCAGACATATTGGATCCAATAAGAACCCATGGGAAGCCACTCGAACAGCCGAGCATAAACACCCAAAGTAGGCGTTTATCTAGGTAGCTGCGGAAAGTCTGCATCCAAGAAAGAGAGGGAGTGCCTGATGACATAGGGCGTCCTTGTGTAGAAAAACGCCCTTAAGAAATAAGGGCGTTAGATTGGATTACTTAAGAAGGGTCACTTTAGTGATGACGATTGGGTCAACTGGTATGTCTGACATGCGGCCCATTCGCTTGGTTGGAATCGTTGCCATCTTTTGAACAACATCAAAACCTTCAGTTACTTTGCCGAATACAGCGTAGCCTGGGTTGCTACCTTTTGCGTTCAAGAAGTCATTATCAGAGAAGTTAATGAAGAACTGACGAGTTGCAGAATCTGGCGCATTAGTACGAGCCATCGCGATTGTTGCTGTATCGTTCTTCAAGCCATTGCTGCCTTCATTCTTGATAGGAGCGTAAGTTGCTTGTTGATTCATCTCTTGATCGAAGCCGCCACCTTGAGCCATAAAGCCAGGAATAACACGGTGGAAGATAGTGCCTTCGTAGCTGCCGTCTGCCACGTATTTTAGGAAGTTCTCCGCGCTAACTGGTGCTTGTTCTTGGTTAAGCTCAATAGTGAAGTCGCCTAATGTTGTTTCCACGTTTACTTTAGGACCAGCCCAAACGCTTACGCTCACTAGCATTAATGCGATAGAAGATAAAATACGACCCATTAGAAACGTTCCTTCATGTAAGTTTGTAGCTCTTGGTCGTTAGCGATCTCAGTAAGAACCAAGTTGATCACGTCATTAAGAACCATAGAGATGTCGTCGTTAGATGCACTCAATGCACCAGTGCGTGTTGCAGTGCCGTTGAATGTTTTAACTAGTTTGCCTTCAGGCGTTTCAGCGGTAACTTCAAGCGTTACTTTACCGTCCATTTTGTTTTCCATAATGGTGTGCTCTACGGTAACGAGTGCTTCTTGAATCTCTAAAACAATCGAGTTTTCACTGTTTACGCTCGCACGAAAACCTTGAGACTCTAACTGCTGTGCAACAGCATTTTCTAGAGAGATACGCATGTTTTGCTTAGCGTGAATTGGCTGAATGTTTGAACGGCCACTATCAACCAATGCAACATATTGAGCGGCACGAACATCTTTACTGGTTAGTGTGTATGTTTTGCCTTGTACAAGGTTGCTTGAGCTTAGTGAAGCTTCTGGCATTACATTGATCTGTTCTTGCTGAGGGGCTGAACATGCTGTCAAAGCCATAATAGAAGCAGCCAAAATCAGTTTTTTCATTCCTTTATCCTTTCTAAATTCACACCAGAAGCTCGGTATCTTAAATTCTTGTGAAGTCGTTTCTGCTTATTTATTAAAATTCGCAGGTTCTCTTGTTGCTTGTAATATCTCAAATTTTTGGTTTAGTTCAAGCGTTTCAACGTTAGCTTCACCAAATAGTCTTGCTAGTTTGACATCGTATCCGAGGTGTCGGTTGCCAATAACAATTAATTTGCCTCCATTGCTTAGAACATGCTTTGCATCACAGAACATTTGCCACGCAATGTGATCCGTAATCGCTTGTTGCTGATGGAATGGAGGATTACACATCACTAAGTAGGTGCTGTTTTTCTTGAAGCCATCTAAACAGTTGTTGGCGATGAACTGGAAGTTGCCTTCTTCACCAAGGTTATCTTTGACGTTTTGGCGCGCCGATTCCACCGCCATAAAGCTTTCATCCACACAGGTGATACGGGCTTGTGGGTTCAATTGCCCTGCTTTTACACTCAATACACCGTTGCCACAACCAAGATCGATGATATGACGTAGCTCAGGATCTTGAGGGATGTGCTCTAGCATATAGCGAGCGCCTTGATCGAGTGCTTCCCCTGAGTAAACATTTGGTAAATTTTTCAGGCGGATATCTTCACCGTCTACATCCCATTCAACAAAAGGCTCTACCGTTTGAATTGGCTGGCAGTTTGGAGATGAGAAGACTAAGCGGTGTTTTTTCTTCGCTAGTGATGTTTTGGTTTCGCCTAGGTATTTTTCGAACAGGTTAAGCGTAGAGGTGTGAATCTCTTTTACCTTGTTGACGCCGATCACTTGGCAGCCTTCAGGCAATGCTTGGCGTAGCTGGCTCAGTTGCCAGATTAGGTGACGATTTGTTTTTGGCAGCTGCATGATCACAAGGTCGATACCGTGTGGGATATCATCCATCGTGTTCAAGAAGTTCACTCGGTTACTTTGATTGCGCTGCAAGTTTTTCAGGGCACCGCGATGAGAGATAAATGAGTCGCTCATCATGGTGACATCATGATCTTTCGAGAACCAAGCGGATAGGGCACCGAAGCTGTCGTTCATGATCAGGATGTGTTTGCCAGGTTCGAGGTTCATCTCTTCAACATGACTGATCAGGTATTCGTCGCCCGCATCCCAAGCTTGAAGGGTTTCATTTGAACGTTTCGGGAAACGATGTAAGGTTAAAGTTCTATCGTGAAGGGTAAGTTCGGTTTTCATTGCTTGAGATACTTATGTAAGAAATAACAAAGATATTGTCTCAAATGCAGGCTGAACAAGATAGAAAAAACTCAACCAAACCTACGCCATTCGCTATCAAATACTCAGACAGTCGACCGCTTAGGGTTTATACTCATCCCACGGATAATGCCAATACGTTATTAAGGAATCACAATGATCCAAGAAGTTATCGAAACAAAATTGCACAATGAGTTTTCACCAAGTCATTTAAACGTGGTTAATGAGAGCTATATGCACAATGTTCCGGCCGGTTCTGAGAGTCATTTTAAAGTGATTGTTGTCAGTGATGTGTTTGAAGGATTGCGTCTTATTGCTCGTCATCGAGCGGTAAATAAAGCTCTTTCAGAAGAGCTAGCGAATAATATTCACGCACTGTCCATTCACACTTATACAAAAGATGAATGGATGAAGCAGCTCGATAACGTGCCAGACAGCCCTATGTGTATGGGTGGTGGCAAGTAACACAGCGAGCATATTGACAAAAGGTGGTGATGCCGCCTTTTTTGTCGCCAAACCTATGTGTTTTTCGTTGTTATATCACTCAAACTGATGGCAATTTGAACGACTAAAAATACCTACAATGAGTAATGTTTTTATTAACAGTGTTTCAACATAACTCGTAAAATAATAGTTTGTGACAGAGTATTAATCTCTTGTTTAAAACACGTTTCAAAAGCCATTTTATCTGTGCGGCTCGTCAAATTTATACATATTTGAGAGTCCATATGCTTCAAATCTCACCAAATAAACGCGGTATTCAAGTTATTGGTCATGGCATCAAGTTGTCAAAAAATGCTAGAATACGGCACCTGATAAATCTCACATAATATTTGTGATGAGTTTATTAATGTAATGTTGCGATTTTGGTATCTCAAATTTACCAAAACCGGACACTGTAATGTCGTGTCTAAGGGCGATTTTAAAACGTCCTGAATTTACGCAATTAAAAGAATCTTTTTCCCGATAAAGTAGTGCAAGTGCGTATGATTACAATAAAGAAGGGTTTGGATCTTCCTATCGCAGGAACTCCATCCCAGGTGATTAATGATGGTAAGTCCATCACTAAAGTCGCCTTGCTTGGCGAAGAGTACGTTGGTATGCGTCCTACGATGCATGCTCGCGTTGGTGATGAAGTGAAGAAAGGCCAAGTTCTTTTTGCAGATAAAAAGAACCCAGGTGTTGTATTTACTTCTCCAGCAAGCGGTAAAGTTATTGAAGTGAACCGTGGTGCTAAGCGTGTTCTTCAATCAGTAGTGATTGAAGTAGCAGGCAATGAGCAAATCACGTTCAATAGCTATGAAGCTAACCAACTAGCAAGTCTTGACCGTGAAACGGTTAAAGCTCAGTTAGTTGAGTCTGGCGCATGGACCGCTTTGCGAACTCGTCCGTTCAGCAAGGTTCCAGCAGTTGATTCTGAAACTCAGGCTATTTTCGTTACTGCTATGGATACTAATCCGCTAGCAGCTGAGCCAGAATTAATCATTAACGAGCAGTCTGATGCTTTCGTTGCTGGTTTAGATCTTCTTTCAACTCTGACTAACGGTAAAGTGTACGTTTGTAAAAAAGGTACTAGCTTACCTCGTTCAGCTCAGTCTAACGTTGAAGAACATGTTTTTGATGGCCCACACCCTGCAGGTCTTGCAGGCACGCATATGCATTACCTATACCCGGTAAATGCACAAAATGTAGCGTGGAGCATTAACTACCAAGACGTTATCGCATTCGGTAAGTTGTTCCTTACTGGTGAGATTTACTCTGAGCGTGTTGTTTCTCTGGCTGGTCCAGTAGTTAACAACCCTCGTCTAGTTCGTACTCAAATTGGTGCTAGCCTTGAAGAGTTGACGGACAGCGAGTTGATGCCAGGTGAAGTTCGCCTGATCTCAGGTTCAGTGCTATCTGGTGTTCACGCTTCAGGTCCACATGCTTACCTTGGCCGTTACCATCAACAAGTTTCGGTTCTTCGTGAAGGTCGTGATAAAGAGCTATTCGGCTGGGCTATGCCTGGTAAGAACAAGTTCTCTGTTACTCGTTCATTCCTTGGTCACGTGTTTAAAGGTCAGTTGTTCAATATGACAACGACAACGAACGGTAGTGATCGCTCTATGGTTCCAATTGGTAACTACGAGAAAGTAATGCCATTAGATATGGAGCCTACTTTGCTGCTTCGCGATCTATGCGCTGGTGACGTTGATAGTGCACAAGCACTTGGTGCGCTAGAGCTAGATGAAGAAGATTTAGCACTGTGTACCTTTGTATGTCCTGGTAAGTACGAGTACGGTCAGTTACTTCGTGAATGCCTAGATACAATTGTGAAGGAAGGGTAATTTTCATGGGCCTTAAAAAGTTTATTGAAGACATCGAGCATCATTTTGAACCAGGTGGTAAACACGAAACGTGGTTTGCGCTTTACGAAGCAGCAGCAACACTTTTCTACACACCAGGTACTGTTACAAAGAAAAGCTCGCATGTCCGTGATAGCGTTGATTTAAAACGTATCATGATCATGGTTTGGCTTGCGGTATTCCCAGCAATGTTCTGGGGTATGTACAACGCAGGTGGTCAGGCTATCGCAGCACTAAACCACATGTATTCAGGTGCAGAACTAGTTTCTATCATTGATGGTAACTGGCACTACTGGCTAACCGAAATGCTTGGAGCATCCTTAGGGGCCGATGCAGGTTGGGGCAGTAAGATGCTCTTGGGTGCGACTTACTTCTTACCTATCTACGCAACGGTATTTATCGTTGGTGGTTTCTGGGAAGTACTGTTCTGTATGGTGCGTAAGCACGAAGTCAACGAAGGTTTCTTTGTTACTTCTATCTTATTTGCGCTTATCGTTCCGCCAACGCTTCCTCTATGGCAAGCAGCACTAGGTATTACCTTTGGTGTTGTTGTTGCGAAAGAGATCTTCGGTGGTACGGGTCGTAACTTCTTGAACCCTGCTCTTGCTGGTCGTGCGTTCCTGTTCTTTGCATACCCTGCACAGATTTCAGGTGACGTAGTTTGGACTGCTGCAGATGGCTTCTCTGGTGCAACAGCGCTTAGCCAATGGGCTCAAGGCGGCGGTAGTGCACTAATGAACGTAACATCAGGTGAAGCAATCACTTGGATGGACGCATTCATTGGTAACATTCCAGGTTCTATCGGTGAAGTTTCAACGCTTGCACTTATGATTGGTGCAGCAATGATTGTTTACATGGGCATTGCGTCATGGCGCATCATTGCGGGTGTAATGATCGGTATGGTTGCAGTATCAACACTATTTAACGTGATTGGTTCTGACACTAATGCGATGTTCAGCATGCCTTGGCATTGGCACCTAGTTTTAGGTGGCTTCGCGTTCGGTATGTTCTTCATGGCGACTGACCCAGTATCAGCTTCATTTACCAATAAAGGTAAGTGGTGGTACGGCATCCTAATCGGCGCAATGTGTGTAATGATTCGTGTAGTTAACCCTGCATACCCAGAAGGCATGATGCTTGCGATTCTATTCGCAAACCTATTTGCTCCTCTGTTTGACCACGTTGTAATCGAGAAGAACATTAAGCGGAGACTAGCGCGCTATGGCAAGTAATAACGATAGCATTAAAAAGACGCTGTTTGTTGTTATCGCATTGAGCCTAGTGTGCTCAATCATCGTTTCAACAGCTGCAGTTGTTCTTAAACCTAAGCAACAAGCTAACGCAGTTCTGGATCAGCAAACTAAGATCCTTGAAGTTGCGGGCATTGAACTTGCGGGTAATATCCCAGCACTGTACGCAGAGAACATCGAACCTCGTCTAGTTGATTTCGCTACTGGCGATTTCGTTGACGGCGACGCTGCTGCATACGACCAACGTAAAGCGGCAAAAGATCCGGCTCAGTCAATCAAGCTTTCAGCTGAAGATGACATCGCTAAGATCCTTCGTCGTGCTAACACGGGTACGGTATACCTAGTGAAAGATGGCGCTGAAACTTCTAAAGTTATCATCCCTGTTCACGGTAACGGTCTATGGTCAATGATGTACGCATTCGTTGCGGTAGAAACTGATGGCAACACAGTTTCTGGTATCACTTACTACGAGCAAGGTGAAACTCCTGGACTTGGTGGTGAAGTTGAGAACCCAACTTGGCGCGCTCAATTCGTTGGTAAGAAATTATTCGACGAAAACCACAAACCTGCTATCCAGGTTGTTAAAGGTGGCGCTCCTCAAGGTTCTGAGCACGGTGTAGATGGCCTTTCTGGTGCAACACTGACTAGCGTTGGTGTTCAACATACATTTGACTTCTGGTTAGGTGATATGGGCTTTGGTCCGTTCCTAGCAAAAGTTCGTGACGGAGGTCTGAACTAATGTCTAGTGCAAAAGAAATTAAAAAGAGCATCTTAGCGCCGGTGTTGGACAACAACCCAATTGCGCTACAGGTTCTTGGTGTGTGTTCTGCTCTTGCGGTAACCACTAAGCTAGAAACAGCATTTGTTATGACTATCGCGGTAATGTTCGTTACTGCTCTGTCTAACTTCTTCGTTTCTTTGATCCGTAACCACATTCCTAACAGTGTGCGTATCATCGTTCAGATGGCAATTATCGCATCACTAGTAATCGTGGTAGACCAAGTGCTTAAAGCATACCTATACGATATCTCTAAGCAGCTATCTGTATTCGTAGGCCTAATCATTACTAACTGTATTGTAATGGGTCGTGCTGAAGCATTCGCAATGAAGTCTGCGCCAATCCCATCTCTAATCGATGGTCTTGGTAACGGTCTTGGTTACGGTTTCGTTCTTATCACTGTTGGTTTCTTCCGTGAGCTTCTAGGCTCTGGCAAACTATTTGGTATGGAAGTACTACCTCTAGTGAGCAACGGTGGTTGGTATCAGCCAAACGGCTTGATGCTTCTAGCACCTTCTGCATTCTTCCTAATTGGTTTCTTGATTTGGGCAATTCGTGTGTTCAAACCAGAACAAGTAGAAGCGAAGGGGTAAGGTAGTCATGGAACATTATATTAGTCTGCTAGTTAAATCGATTTTCATCGAAAACATGGCGCTTTCTTTCTTCCTAGGTATGTGTACATTCCTAGCGGTATCTAAGAAAGTTAAAACTTCTTTTGGTCTTGGTGTTGCGGTAGTTGTAGTACTTACAATCGCTGTTCCTGTAAACAACCTTGTTTACACACACATCCTGAAAGAAAACGCGCTTGTTGAAGGTGTCGATTTAAGTTTCCTTAACTTCATCGCATTCATCGGTGTTATCGCGGCACTTGTACAAATCCTAGAGATGGTTCTAGACCGTTTCTTCCCACCTTTGTACAACGCACTAGGTATCTTCCTTCCACTGATCACAGTTAACTGTGCAATCTTTGGTGGTGTATCTTTCATGGTAACTCGTGACTACAACTTTGCTGAATCTGTTGTTTACGGCTTCGGTTCTGGTGTGGGTTGGATGTTAGCTATCGTTGCTCTTGCGGGTATCCGTGAGAAGATGAAGTACTCTGACGTACCTCCAGGTCTTCGTGGCCTTGGTATCACGTTCATTACTGTTGGTCTGATGGCGTTAGGCTTTATGTCTTTCTCTGGTGTTCAACTGTAGGGTAAGCACCCAGTAATAAGGAATAACAAATGTTTAGTATTATTCTTGGCGTAGCGATGTTTACCATTATTGTACTGGCTCTAGTACTAGTGATTCTTTTCGCTAAGTCTAAGTTAGTACCATCAGGTGACATCACTATTTCAGTAAACGGCGACCCTGAAAAGGCGATCGTTACTCAACCTGGTAGCAAGCTACTTGGTGCCCTGGCTGGCGCTGGTATCTTCGTATCTTCTGCTTGTGGTGGCGGTGGCTCTTGTGGTCAGTGTCGTGTAAAAGTTAAGTCTGGTGGTGGCGACATCCTTCCAACTGAACTTGATCACATCACAAAAGGTGAAGCTCGCGAAGGCGAACGTCTTGCATGTCAAGTTGCTATGAAAACTGACATGGAGATTGAACTAGACGAAGATATCTTTGGTGTTAAAAAGTGGGAATGTACTGTTATCTCGAATAACAACGAAGCTACTTTCATCAAAGAACTTGCTCTAGCGATCCCTGAAGGTGAAGAAGTTCCGTTCCGCGCGGGTGGTTACATTCAGATTGAAGCTGAACCACATCACGTGAAATACGCAGATTACGATATTCCTGAGGAATACCGTGGTGACTGGGATAAGTTCAACTTGTTCCGTTATGAGTCTATCGTTAAAGAGCATTCGATCCGTGCTTACTCTATGGCTTCATACCCAGAAGAGAAAGGCATCATCAAGCTTAACGTGCGTATCGCAACTCCGCCGCCAAACAACCCTGACGTAGCTCCTGGTGTTATGTCTTCATACATCTGGTCTCTTAAAGAAGGCGACAAATGTACTATTTCTGGTCCATTTGGTGAGTTCTTTGCTAAAGACACAGACAATGAAATGGTATTCATCGGTGGTGGTGCAGGTATGGCGCCTATGCGTTCTCATATCTTCGACCAACTTAAGCGTCTTAAGTCTACTCGTAAGATGTCTTACTGGTATGGCGCGCGTTCTAAGCGTGAGATGTTCTACATTGAAGATTTCGATGGCCTAGCGGCTGCAAACGAAAACTTCGTGTGGCACTGTGCACTGTCTGATCCTCAACCAGAGGACAACTGGGACGGTTACACTGGTTTCATCCACAACGTACTGTACGAAAACTACCTGAAGGATCACGAAGCTCCTGAAGATTGTGAGTACTACATGTGTGGTCCACCGATGATGAACGCTGCTGTTATCGGCATGCTGAAAGATCTTGGTGTAGAAGATGAAAACATCCTACTAGATGACTTCGGTGGTTAATCCACTTAAGTGATTGATATTATGGCTGACTCCTACGAGTCAGCCATTTGTTTTTCTAAGACAGCTTTTGACAACATACTGGCTTATATAAGAAAGAGTAAGGCATTCAAAATACCTATTTTTTACTCTTATTTTTCCTTATATGAATCCTCAACATTAGACAGGAGTAAGCAAGTGAGAATTTGGCTTGTTGCATTAACTTCTTTGATTTTTCTTGCGGGCTGTGAGCAGTCAAGAGAGCAAGTGCATTTGAGTGGCCCAACGATGGGCACGAGTTACAATATTAAATACATCAATGGTGATGAATTTCCTGAGTCTAATGAAGTTCATACAGAGCTCGATCGTCTACTTGAAGAAGTAAACGACCAGATGTCGACTTACCGTGAAGATTCCGAATTAAGCCGTTTCAACCAGCATAAAGGTGCGGATGCGTTCGAAGTATCTGAGCAAACAGCGACGGTTGTGAAAGAAGCGATACGTTTAAACGGTCTTACTGAAGGAGCACTGGATGTAACGGTTGGTCCGTTAGTTAACTTGTGGGGTTTTGGTCCTGAAGCTCGTCCTGAAGTTGTGCCATCAGATGAAGAGCTGGCGGCTCGCAAGGCTAAGATTGGTATCCATCATCTTAGTGTTGAAGGCAACATGTTGAAGAAAGACCTACCTAACCTGTATGTCGATCTATCCACGATTGCAAAAGGTTGGGGTGTTGACGTCGTCGCTGACTACCTTGATTCTATCGGTATTCACAACTACATGGTTGAAGTCGGTGGCGAAATTCGTCTGAAAGGTTTAAACCGTGAGAACGTGGGCTGGCGTATCGCGATTGAGAAACCAAGCGTTGATGAGCGTAATATCCAAGAGATCATCGAGCCGGGTGATATGGCTATCGCAACCTCTGGTGATTACCGTAACTATTTTGAACGTGATGGTGTTCGTTACTCACACATCATCAACCCTGAAACAGGAAAGCCTCTTCACCATAAAGTGGTTTCTGTGACTGTTTTAAACCCGTCTTCAATGACTGCAGACGGCTTATCTACGGGCCTTATGGTCTTAGGTGAGGAAAAAGGAATGGAAGTCGCAAACCAACATAACATCCCAGTGTTCATGGTGGTAAAAACAGCAGATGGCTTTAAAGAAATTGCTTCTGAAGCATTTAAGCCATACTTAGGTAAATAAGGTAAGCGAGATAATTATGAATACATTTCTGATTACATTTGGTGTTTTTCTTGCAGTAATCGCAGCGATGTCAATTGGCTACATTATCCAAAAGAAAGTTGTGAAAGGTAGCTGTGGCGGTTTGGGTGCTGTTGGTATTGATAAAGTATGTAACTGCCCTGAACCTTGTGACGCGCGTAAGAAGCGTGAAGCACGTGAAGCTTACCGTGAAGAGAAGCTGGCTGAGCGTCAACAAAAAGAAGCGGCTTGGAGTAAAGACCGTATCGCTTAATTGGTGACAGTCATAGGGGATAGAGTTATCTATGCCCTCAAATTGAAAAGCTCAAGATTATCGTCTTGAGCTTTTTTAGTTTTGAGGTCTAGCAATTAATCTTGGTATACCAAAAATGGAAACAGAGGCGAATGACTATTGTTCGATTTGCATGCTGTTACGCGCAAACACTAGTTGGTTTCTACCTTGCTCTTTTGCCGTATAAAGAAGCTCATCAGCGGCTTTGATCTGCTCATCTAGCTTCGCGTCTAAATCGGTTACGCCGATACTGATACTGACCTTGATTCTTTGAGAGTCATGCTCAACAACATGGCTTTCAATGGCTTCTCTCATGGACTCTAAGTTGTCAACAAAGCTCTCAAACGAACCACACGACTGAATACAAAATTCTTCGCCACCGAAGCGTACAGCAACATCATCTTTAAAATGGCCTTTGATGATCTTGCCGACTTCCACGAGGACTGCATCACCACCATCGTGACCGTAGGTGTCGTTCACTTTCTTGAAGAAGTCGATATCCATCATGGCTATACTGCGCTGCTCACAACCTTTACATGTTTGATTGAACAGGTAACGACGGTTCCATAAGCCAGTAAGAGCATCCTCGTTGGCATGTCGAAATAGCTCGTTGGCCGCTTCTTTCATATCAAGCAGTTGATGGATACGGCAAAAAAATTCTTCTTGGTTAAAAGGCTTGTAAAGGAAGTCGTTAGCCCCCGCTTTAAGGAATCGAGCTGTCATGGTGCGATCATCGCTGCCTGATAACCCTAGAATAGCCAACTGGTTTCTGTCGTGATCGCGTCGTATCTCACGGATCATCGCTATACCGTCTTTCTTCGGCATATCATGGTCTGTAACAACGAACGTAATATCGGGATCGTTATGAAGGAGCTTTAATGCTTGTTCGCCATCTTCGGCTTGGATAGTTTGGATATATTGGTGTTCTAGAAGTTGAGCTATGTAACGGCGAACGACCGCTGAATCATCGACAACCAATGCTTTGTGATGGCGATTATTCGAAATTCTTTGAACCAGGGGAAGTAGGTAGCTTACTGATGACATACTGTCTTTAAGTATGTAATCGATAACGCCTTTGGCTAGGACTTGCTCTCGCAGTTGATTGTCGAACATCCCGGTCAGGACAATGATTTTCTGTTGATAGCCTAAGACGAGATCAATGATCTCGCCGTCTTGGCCGTCAGGTAAACAGTAGTCGAGGACTGCACACAAGAAATCCGTTTCTTGCTCTAAGATCGCTTTGGCTTCTTCTACAGATTCCGCCAACGCAACTTCATAGCCATCGTTCTTAAATTGTTGGTAAAGATAGTTTCTGAATGCGCGACTATCCTCTACCACTAGTATTTTTTCACTCAAAAGCTATCCCTACTTATAGACTAAATACTCCTAACAATACTATCAGAATAGTGGGCGGCGAATGAAGTGAAGCCTGTTGAGCTGGACTCCAGATCATTTTAAATCTGAGAATAATTGATTATACTGTTCATAGATACAGTTGTAAGGTTGAGTTATTTCCAAATGTGCAGTTCGGACCAAGAGAAAGTCAGAAAAATAATCCATGTCGATATGGATTGTTTTTAAACTAGCAGGTGTTAATTATTGGGGAAAGTTGTAATTGAATTAATGCCTACTACACTTCAACCAAAGGGTGGCAATTTTGGGGTTGAAAATGTATGCAGCGTATTCATGATAAATCACATAATGGTCATTGGATTTATCTTTACGATAATGATGTTCCTATTCTTCTACCTTGTCTCTATTGTCGATACACTTATGTGACTGGTCTTTCGGTTGTTCATGAGAAAAAACGTATTGAAGGCAAAGGCAATTTCGAGTTCTTACTCCAAGAGGATGAGATTGGAGGTGATGCTCAATATGTACGTGGACATCAACTTGGCCTGTTCTTAGAATGGATAGAAGATTATAACCACCCTTCAGTTACCCTTGCGTGGCATACCGCCCTTCCTGCCGAGTTCATTAATGAATATATAAATGAATACCTCATTGTAGAAATGCAAAAAAGCGAAGTCGTTGTGAACAAAGCCATCACTTCCCTTTGTAGCTATTACCACTGGTTGACTTACTTTTTCGATACAAACTTTAAAAAGATATTTATTTTCTCTGAATACAGAGCATTAGCTAGAGGAAATAATAAGTCTAATCTCATTGTCAAATACCTTCTTCCTGCGACAAGGGAGCTCCTTTATCGACATACAGACAGTTTGCTAGAGGAAATTGTTCTTCGAAATGGTGGGGAGTTAGGGTGTAGGACTTCTGAGAACCGAGGGTTGTATTTGGCTGATTTTAAAGCTGACGGCAAAATCCGTCTGGGTTTACAGAGCTTATTTAAGAAATTGAAAGAATCACCTGAAAAGGAAGAGTTTGAGTACCACCTCTCTTCTTTGGATGCGAAATACGGCTCTGCCCGAACACTCTATATTCCTCGTACTCACCTAGAATTGATGGAGCGTTACTGCAATACGGAGCGCCCAGAGTCATCGTCGAATCATTTGCTTGTTTCTAACTCTAGCAATTACACGAAAGGAGAAGAGGTTAGCAGAAGGTACGGAAGTGCTACTTTTTCTAAGACACTAAAGAAGCTGTTAAAGGTAATGAGTGAAAACCCAGAGGCTTATTCAGGTTATCAAACGTTAGATGAGGGCAATGTTTACCATCATTTAAGGCATTCGTTTGGAACAGATATTTTCTACGATTTATGTGTTGCTGCTAAAAAAAATTACGAGTCAATCACAACGGAATCAAGAGTTTATATTGAAACCGCTCGGCGTCTTGGCCATAAGGTAGATGGTAAGCACGCTAACCAAACAACAAAAATCTACATTCATGCTTGTGGAGAGCGAGAAGCTCTATTAATGGAGGTGGTTAATGGATAAAGCGCTTTCAAGTTCTGAGATAGAAGAGCGACTAAAGCATGACTTTAAAAAAGAACAACCAGTTACTGCATTTGAATTGCCTTTTACAGCTACTTCAATAATAGTGCCGAAAACAGAACAATATGCTTCGCACATACTATTATTGGATGATGTTAACACGCCTGATAAGGTGATTATATATAAAGCAATGATTGCTGTTTATAATTATGTGTTCTTTGATAAAAGTGCAGCTGTAACAGCTAAAGATGTTTTCTCATCAGCAGCAAAACCCTTCATTTCATGGTTAAACTCTTACAAAATTAATAATCGTTACGAAATTTTAAAGCGTTATGAATCTGATCGTATGGATGAGCTTGATAATCATGGTGGTTATAGCCCACTAAGAGCCCTCAATTGTATTATTGGGTATGCAATTGAATCGGAAGCTCTTAGTAAAGAGTTGAGTAGCGAAGATTATACATTTCTTATTGAACTAAGAAAGACGAAACCTGCACCTAACTTAAACAAATCACAAAAATCCATAGCGAGTTATTTTGGTGCGTTAGACTGGTTGAGAAGAGAAGATATTGGCATTGGGGCTGAGTTATATTCGGCTTTAGCTTCACCGAAGTTAGCCATCAACTCATTAAGTTTGACAGCTGCAACTTTGATTATTGAACTTAAAGAGTATAAAAATGAACTTCAAACATTGATCAAGAGTACCGAACCTCAGTTAGCACCTTTGTTAGATTTGAATTTTAAAACTCTTTCAAGGAGTAAAAAGAAATGTCTAATTGGGGAGGTGGTTTATTTAATTGTGTGTGCTTATCATCGACTAGATAAACCATCATATACTCTTCAATCCGCTCTAGGAGTTTTGCTATTGTCGAATGCATCTAGTCAAAGTAGCTACTTCAATCTATTAAATGTATTAAAGAGTCAGACTGAATGCGATAGTTTGTTTTTAAATAAAAAATTCAACACGGATAAAGTTAATGCTGAATATTGTAGAGATAATTTCACCGCTATGAGAGATGGAAATCTTTTCTCAATTGATGTAGTTAAAAACTTATTGCGTAATGAAGTATCAAAAGCTGTCACCAAAATAGAAGAAGTTATGTTTGCGTGGTTAATGGCAGGGTTAACGGTACAGCCGACAGATATACCTAAACTTACTAATTCTGACTTCAGGTTAATGAAAGTTGGTGGTCGAGTGACACGTATCGAATGTGAATACTTCAAAGGGAGGTCAAAGCTTTTTCACGCTACACGCTCCCTTTCAACTCGAACGCGAGAAGGAAAGGCATTATTGGTTGTAATGGAGCAACAAGAAGAAAGCCTACCTTTTTATACTAAGGTGGATCTTTTTATAAGTAATGGTATTAACTCACTTTTAGGGACTTTAAATTTACTGCTTCAATCAAGTAGTATTTCTATGGTGTTAAAAACTGTACACTCAAAGCGAAATATACCTTGTCTAATGCCCCTAACACTTTGCTCTCTGATATCGAATGGAATTCATACTTCTAATTGTGTTGCAGGCGCTAATAAAGTGGCATTAGAAGACAGACAAAAATTGGTAAGGCAATCACAATCTCCTTGTCAGTTAAATTTGTTTGGTTTTCAATTAATAAAAAATAGCGCAGTTCATGCCTTTAGCGATCCTTATACTTTAGAGTACCTCATTAACCGCAACTCTCATTCAAACCAGACAGAGAAGGTTAACTACCTGACTGAAGATAATGAAGCGTGGATTAACAACTCAGGAAGAATTACTCGTGAGGTAATGTTTGATTTAATTCAGAATGTCTTTAATTTGGGCTTTGATCGTGATGATGCAGAACAATTAAAACGATTTAACAGCGAATTTATGGCGGTGACAGAAAGTATCTCTTATAGGCGTGAAGAAATGAACTCAAGACTTCGTATGATAACTGGACAGGAAAAAGGAAAAGTGAATGAAGTAGGAGTTCTCTCATTGAATGATAAAAATGAAAGCGAATCTTTATCTCCTATTTATGTAGTTGATAGCTCAATCACAGTTCTAAAGATGTATAACTACCTCCATGAATTTAAAAAAAATTACAAAAAGATACTTGCGAATAATTCAGACTTTTTGTTTAAGACTGTTATACCAACCGTTGAATGGATCGAGGGTACGCTCAAAAAGATGAGTAAACAATCACTACGAAAGGGTAGAGACCAATTTGATTTAATGATTAAGAATGGCGTAGTGATTAGCGTCTTTAATTCTATGTAGTTGGAGGTTATATGACATTAAGTGTACTAAATTGTCCAATTGATAATTTTTGGCATGAGAAAAATCTAAAATTAAAGGCGAACCCGTTCTTTATAAATGAAAGAGGTGATTTTTACTCTGATGTTTGGAGTTTTAGAAAAAAACAAGATGGCAGTATAACACCGATTGATTTTTCATGGTTTGATTCACCTGTATATAGCTTAAGTTCAATTGCAACTTATATCAAAGATAATTATGAGTATATGTTAAGCAGTAAAGCATATGCGAAGTTGGCCTGTCTGGAAATGTTGACGCCATCTAATATTGCGTATGTCCAACCGACCTACCAAATGATGCTTCATTTATTTGCCTTTTTTAAAGAGAATAATGTTTCTATCCTAAATATATCACTAATGGAACCTTTCTGGACATCATTCATGGGACGAACGATAAGCCCACATGGTTTAGTGAATCGTGTATCAACACCTTCATATCGTGCCTCTATCAGACGAGTGTCTTTTCATAAAATAAGAAATTCACTAAAAGCATTAGGTGTGGTGGGGGTGATTGAACCTAAACTCACACCTAAAATAGTTGAAAAAATTTTAGATGATGTATGCCAAACGCAGTATAGCATTACGCTAGCTGAGTATAAAAAAGGAGGTAGCTTTAACTTCCTTGGTTTAGAGCTTGGACAATATTATGTCGATTACTTGAATGGTGTTTATCAGCAGGATTTTCTTTATGTCTTAGTGTGTAAAAAAACCTTTAAACATTGTATTAATAAGTACTCTATCGGAAGTTTTGAATCAAAAACGAATAATCGCCTATTTAATGTAATGCTTTCTGCTGTGTTTGGCGGCGAGGATTATGCGGCTAATTCTCATACTAGAGGTATTAATCATATAGCACTTAAAGTTAATGCTGAAAATATCCTGTTTAATGAATATCTGAAGCATTTTGAAGCAGTAATGTCGCTAAAAGATAGTAATATTGAAGCTTTGGTCTATGAACTAGGTTTATCTACTCGAAGCGATGCAATGGAATTAATTCGAGTCCTGATGTTACAAAAGCATTTAGGGTTGGATGGGCATAAGACACCAGATGAGGTATGGCAAGGTTATTTATTGTCACTGGATCAGACTTTCTTAGGAAGTGAGTCCCTGAATGAAACTTTAGTGGAAGATCTGTATAAAAAAATGCAATTAATCATCGACAAGAATAAATTAGAAAAAACTCAGTTTCTAGTAGATATTCAAAAGTGGGCAATTGAGCAAATCTCCTATTCGGAGAATAAAACGTATGAAAACTTTAAAACGGCACTCGACATTACACTATATGCGATGACAAGTTTAGTGGTTGCGTGGACTGGTTATCGAAGATCAGAATTTGGATTTCCATTGAGTGCTATACGCCCAGAACCTAACCTAGATATTTTAGATAATGCTCATGTGCCATTTCGTTTTAAATTAAAATGGCTTGTTCCTAAAACGAGTGGGTCAACTAAAATTAATCGAGAAATCACATCGCAGTGCTATCAAATTGCGGCACAATTGAATGATGTGTTTGGGAGTTCAAGCAATGAACCTTGCTTGTATAGGTTTGCAAATAATAATTTTAAAAAAGAAAAGTTAAACAATTCTGATGTTTGTATTAGTAATAGAGTTATCGCTAATTGGGAAGGGTTTGTAGATTCGTATTCACCCTTTAATGACGTAGTTTTGTTAGACAGATTAATTCAAAAAGAGATTTGTCTGTTAACGAACACAGAACAAGAAAAGCTTAGGAAATTATCTTTGATGTATGAGGTCGGTAGCGCGCGTTATGAGAATTTATTAACTTGTGCCAAAGAGGTGAAAAAAGATTGGCTTCGTCTATCAAATTCCTCATTCAATGGAGCTAGAGCGCAAGAGCGTTTTAAATCTTCTTTAATTCAATATATGAAAGATAATGAAGTCGATAACATTAAACATCAGCAAATAATAGATACTTATCTTTCTGATGAAACTAAAAATCTATTGACGAGTAATTCGATAGATTTAAATGATAAAAAAACAGTTATGGATATAACCTCTGAAATATTAGAGGGGGTTCGCTATCCATCTGCTCATGCTTTTCGTCACATTTGGGCTGAAGCGGTATTAACGCGCTATCAGGGTGATGTAGGGGCAGTAATTCGCCATCAATTTGCTCATTTAGACAATTCTTTCTTTATGGCGTACTTGAGAGATAAAGACGCACGGGGGCTGATGGCCTCGGCAAAACAACGCTATTTAAACACCATTGTTGAAACGTTGATTATCGAATCAAACCACATTGGTGAGCGGTATATCGGGGGGGTAGCCCAGTTTGTCAAAAAGGCTGTCCACTTAACACAGGTTAAAGATGAGAGCGAGCTCACTGTTCGTGAACGGCGTGCATTAAGCGAGGCGATTGCTGGGAGGATCATCGATATTCAACCGAGTCGATTTGCTACGTGTATTCCTCGTGATGGTGGCGAGAGCCGTGCCAAGTGCGCCCAAATGGGAAGCTTAAATCCACAGGATGCAAAACTCGAATTTTGTCTAAATTGTATGAATGCTTATATTTCGGAGGGGAATATCCGGGGAATTTGGCAAACAGTTCAGCCAATGGTTAAAGAGGCAATGCAACCAAATGGGATTGGCTTTTTACTGGAATCTCACCTTCCTGCCTTAACATCAAGTTTAAGGCGAATCAAAGAGCTTCGAAACAGTAGGAATGAGGAAAGCGTAGACAAAATATTGTCAGCGATAGAGGATGCGGTCGATTCAATTAAGCGCAAAATGGCAGTGGAGACAAAACAGTATGGCTACGAATGATCTGGATGAATTGTTCACCGATGACTTCCTTGATTCGCTGGATGATGATTCAACAGTTGAGCAGAGCGTCTCGGCCTCCTGGGTGGTTGATGACAAAGACCACACCACTTACAAAGCTTACCATGCGATTCTTGAGTTGAAGGCACAGGCAGAGAAAGCAATTGAGAACTTTGGTGAAGTCGAAACAACAAAAACGCCGAAATTCTACCAGTTGAAAAAGTCACATGTGGCTAAAGCAGTGGGCGTATCAGCACAGAGTATTTTTAACACATCCTCTTTCAGCCCTCATATTCGTACTTTCTTTGATGATATTAACGATGAGCTTCTTAAGCGGCATCAAACCGAACAGAAGAAACAAGTCAAACGGAAAAATACGGGACTTAGAAGGAAAAAGAAGGAGGTGGTTGTGGTGAGCCATCAAAGTCTAGAGAAGAAATACAATGCTCTCAAGGCTCTCACGACCAAAGAGGTGCTAAACCTTTCAATTGAGAAGATGCCAATCGATCTTAAGGCTAAGTTAGGCTTGTAAATAAACCTATGTTCACAACCGAAAATACGGCTTTAGACAGGAAAAAGAGTTCTTGTTTTTAAATCACCGAGCTTCACATAAATGATAGGTACAAAATTGCCCCTACTCATACAAATACTTCTGAAACCCAATAAACGTATCTCGTATAGCCATTGGCGAACCAAATTGCTCAGCAGCATCGCTTATCGTGTCGTACTTAAGCTCAACTAAACTGCGCATTTTCTTGGCTGCCAGCTCTTGAACGCCATCTTCAATGTACTTGTCTAAAATAAATTCAATAAACTCGATTTGGTTTGGGGTGAATTCACTCGAAATTCCAGGTTTCGCAGTTGCGACGCGTTCTTTTCGAGTATGGGTTTCTCTGGCGTAAGCGACAAAAGACAACAGGTCATAAACGTCGCTATCTTTAGCATCGATAATTTCTTTCATGCTATCGAGTTTTTCATCGTCGTAACCCGCTTCTTGTGACTTGGTGAACTCAAGATCATCAAGGTACTTTAGAAACAGCATCCATGATGATTGCTCTGTGTCGTCGAGCTCTGAAGAACAGCCGGCGTCTTTATGGAAGATGTCGTCGACGTTTTTAAATACTTGTTCAAACATGTTTTGAATGTCCTGTCACGGCGGTGCTATTGGGAAGATGGTTACTGCTAACTTCACCGAAAAATCCCATAGAAAATTGAGTTCTGAATTTAGGGTGGAATATACCCTTTTTTCTTTAGTCTTTACTTTGACTTAGTGATGCGATGAGTGTCTTTCTTTCGCTCTCAGTCATTTGAGAAATAATGCATGCTAACTCAGCAGAGCTTTCATCTTCACAGAAGAAATAATTGAGCGGCACACCAAGCTCATCAGCGATGAGCTTTAAGGTTTGAACATCTGGGGCGTGCTTGCCTTTCTCGTATTGATTCATTCGAGGGCTTGCTGAACTTGCATCCATACCTATGCTTTCTCCCAAGGCTTTTTGAGAGAGCTTTGCTTTTTTTCGAGCTTGTTTGAGTCGCTCTGGGATTGGGTTTTTAAATGACACTTAGATTTCATTTCTCTGAGCTCAAGTTGACTAAGATTTTCTTAGTTTTATGGATTTCTGTATACTAAGCAATCCTTAGTTTTTTGGTTGGTGTAATTTTGGAAATGAAACGGGCTCGAAGAATTAGTGCGGTCATGCACAAGTTATTGATAGAGAATGGGTTAGATGGGTTCACCGTGCTAGAAGCGAGAGATTTATGGCTATCACTTGATAATGTGGACTCCAATTCTGCCGAAGCTCGTAAAAAGGTGTACCGAGCAATTTTTCACTTTGAAAGGAAAAGTTGGTTGCGAAGTGAGGGCTCTGGCCGGAAAAAACGTTACTTTCAAGCGGATCAATTCAAAGCGTTGTATGACAATGTAACCGCGAATAATCAAGCAGATATAGAACCTCAAGTACCTGTTCAAAACTATTCCATTTTGAGTAATGAACGTAATGAATATAAGGGTGAACTTGAGATCGTACTTGGGGAGATTGACGAATATCAATCGATCGTATCTCGATTTCCTGAGCTAGAAAATAAACTAGCCCCTTTGCATCAAGAGGCTAAAGAGCGCGCCGCTTTATTGCTCGGTAAAGTGAATGTTTTAACAAGGGTTCTTAATACTCTCTATGAAGGAGATAAACCGTGTTAAGGGAATGGCAAGGTGAATGCTCAGACAGAGCGTTGGAAAAATATCAATCCAACGGCTCCCATTTCTTTTGCCAAGCTACCCCAGGGGCTGGTAAGACAGTACTTGCCGCTAATATTGCATCAAGACTGCTACAAAGTGACATGGTAGATCTTGTATTGTGCTTCTCGCCATCATTGATGGTTTCTGATGGTATAAAAAGAACCTTTTCATCGATACTTAATTGCACATTTAATGGTGGTATGGGAGCTATAGGGCAATCTTTAACATACCAATCTATCCAGTTTCTCAATGATGAGTTTTGGCAAACATTGCGGAATCACAGGGTCTTTGTTGTCTTTGATGAAATACACCATTGCTCTGGCTCTGAGGTTGAAAATGCGAACATTTGGGGGCAGCAAGTTCTCACGAAGATTCAAGGGCTTGCTACTTTTACCCTCGCACTTTCAGGTACACCGTGGCGTTCAGACTCTTTACCCATTGTGATGGGTGAGTACAGCGACCCAGACGGACAGCTTCTTGTTGATTACCAATACACTCTTAAACAAGCTATAGCTGATGGTGTTTGTAGAACGCCCAAAATCGTCTTGGTTGATAATGAACACTTGTCTGTTAGTAGTAGCGAAAAAGTCGAATCCTTTTCATCAATATTAGAGATGCTTAAACAGACAAAAGCATCCTACCAGAGTGTTATTCACAACCAAGAGGCGATGGAATATCTACTCGGTTTAGGATGTGAGCAGCTAGAAAAAGTACGTCTCAGATCACCCAATGCCGGTGGGCTGATTGTTGCAGCGTCGGTTCAACATGCGCAAACAATCAAAGAGATACTATCTCAAAAGTTTGGGCAAACCGTTTCTATCGTCACTTATCGACATGAAGAACCGCTAGCAGAAATAGAGCGTTATCGGCAAAGCGACGCACAATGGATTGTTAGTGTAGGTATGATCAGTGAGGGTACTGATATTCCGCGCCTTCAAGTATGTTGCCATATGAGTTCAGTCAAAACTGAATTGTATTTCAGGCAGGTGCTCGGGCGAATACTTCGTGTGAATAATACAATAAACCAACAAGCGTGGTTATTCACTTTTGCAGAGCAAAGTCTGATTGAGTTTTCTGAAAGGATTGAACAGGATATTCCTGAGTCTCGTCGCTATGTAAGTATGGGGAAACCTATCGAAACAGAGTTCTCTGGTCGAGGAAATAACTTAGGTATCGCGCCTGCGCTTGAGTCCCAAAACAGCGAGAGAACAACAGTATCTTGGGAAAGCAGTACAGAAAGTTCAAATAGTCTCTATGGATCACTAGATACCTTTGATGAACTCCGGCTTGGGACATTTAAACAGAGGATTATTTCAGCCTTCTCTTCTATGTGAGCAAGGAAGCCGCGGGCTACAATGATTAACTAAAGAGACATTGGAGTATCGAAATGAACTACTTTTCAGAGGACCCCTTCTAGGTAATGTAAACCTGGAGGTTAAATGAAACAGTTAAAACAGCAGTACCGAGAACGCATTAAATACCAGCGCCAATACCTTTTGGATCTTTATCCGAGCGTTCGCAGTGGAACCCACAAGCACTTTTCTACCAAGCAGGAAAAGAGCTATTATTTTCTTCACAAGGTTGAGTGTAGAGGTTATCCGATTAAACTGCGAGCCGCGCGAGGAAGAGCGTTAGCTAACCCATGGGACGACTACCCATCGTATGTGTATGGCCTAGCAAAAAGTTGGAAGCATAACTCGAGGCGTCAAAAACAATACTACCGATAACCCATCAAAGCTCTCTATTCTGGAGAGCTTTTTTATACGAAATACTCTCTTCAATCGAAGGCTAATCATCAGCATCACTATGGTGCTGTTTTAATAGTAACTCATTGATTTAAATGTTTATTACTTGATGATTACGCTAGCTGTTCTTAAGTGATCCACCCACATCGCAAGGTGCGATGCGCAGGTTGCGATGCGCAGGTTGCGATTCGCAAGGTGCGATGTGAAGTTAAAACAACCTGGAATCTTGCTTTAACTCGACTACAACGTAAGAAGCGGTCTATGACAGTTCAGCTATCTGGGGGCAATAAATTTTGAACGATTTTGTCTTTATAATTGGTGGTTTTAGCCATTTCTTCAGTTAAATTTTGTTCATTTTTGGAGCTTGTAGCACTTCTAAAGGGATCAAAAATCACAATAAAGATTGACCAATTTCTAACGCAGTTCTGGACAAAAACGATTTAGACCTATAGCTCCAAATCGTTTATTCAAGATTAGAAAAAGTATCTTGAAACCTTAAATGCTTGTATGCAAAATTCACCCTTTTGCTTCGACATATTGGTACTCACCGCTCTGACTATCTTTGTATTCATTATAAAATGCTTCAAAATACTCACCGTCTCTTCTCCGCGTAACCCCAATTCCCAGCAAATGATAACCAGAGTTTTTATAGCCCAAAATTTCGTTTGCGACAGCGTCTACTATGTATACGATCTTGTCAGGGTCACGCTCATAAACCGGGACTTTAATACCAATTGGGTCAAGCACAACAAAATCGTTTTCTTCTGGGATATTAAAATCGAATTGAAAAAGAAGACTTACTTCTTTAGCGTAGTCAAAATAAGTTTCAAATAGAACTGGCGACTTGCCCAGACGCCCAACAAAATTCGGACGAGATTTAACCTCTGAATCAAACTTAATTACACTATCTATGGTTGTATTTGCTACGGCACTTTTTGACTTATATAGGTCTAAATACGAATCCAAATCCTTTAATTCTTCATACAATGCGCCTCGCGTAAGAAAGCGAATACCGTGTGCTTTTTCTAAAGCATCCAGCAAACCAAAAAAATTAACTTGATCAGCATTAGTCTGGCTCGCCAATAGTTGCGTTTTTGAGATCTCTGCTGACCGCATAGCTGCACGAGCTGCTAGAAATGTACAGAGAGCTGTAAGCACAATAGCTACTGTCTCGACAAAATCATCAACTTTAAGTATTAGGTTAACTTCTTCGACTACAATCGTTCCTAACGACAAGTGATTTAGTCCTTTTTTTTGCTATAGTGCCCGCTTAAACGGACAAAATTTGTTAGTTATAATGTGGAGCGAATCTAAACCTAAGCAACTGTTTTTTTTGTTACGTTTAAAGCGCTTGTTGAACGAAGCCGCT